>NZ_JAPX01000012.1:0-6767 GCF_000524355.1 Veillonella sp. ICM51a | reverse complement strand
GCACCCCCCTTTTTGGAATTAGAACAGGCGTGTACTAATTTGTAGGGGCACATACACCCCCTTTTGGAATTAGAACAGGCGTGTACTAATTCGTAAGGGCACATATATACGCGCGTTTGAATTAAACTCTTTATTTAGTCTTTTCGTGCTTTGCTATTATGTTGTATAATAACTATGGATTAATTTGACTTTCACAATTGGAGGACATAGATATGGCAACAAGTATGGTAATCGGCACTCAATGGGGTGACGAGGGTAAAGGTAAAATCGTTGACTGGATTGCGGAACGTGCAGACGTTGTAGTGCGCAGCCAAGGCGGTAATAATGCAGGTCACACTGTTGTAGTAGATGACAAGGCATTCGCGCTTCGTTTATTGCCAAGTGGTATTTTGTACGATGATAAACAAAATATCGTTGGTACAGGCGTTGTTATTGATCCTAAGGTGTTGTTACAAGAAATTGAAGGTCTTGAAAAACAAGGTAAATCTGCTAAATCCCTTCACATTTCTGACCGTGCTCATGTCATCATGCCTTACCATATTGCTCTTGATATGGCCGAAGAAGCATCCAAAGGTGATGCTAAAATCGGTACTACTAAAAACGGCATCGGCCCTTGCTATGCTGATAAGGTAAACCGTATCGGCATCCGCATTTGCGACTTGTACGATATGGAAACTTTCAAACAAAAATTGGCGTACAATGTTGAGTTTAAAAACAAAATGCTTACAAAGGTATACGATGCTGAACCTGTTAATTACGATGAAATCTTAGCAGATTACATTAAATATGCAGAGGCTTTGAAACCTTATGTAACTGATACAAATAATGCTGTGTTGAAAGCGATTAAAGAGGACAAAAAGGTATTGTTCGAAGGTGCGCAAGCAACTATGCTAGATCTTGATCATGGTACGTACCCATTCGTAACATCATCCCATCCAATCGCTGGTGGTGCTTCCACCGGTGCGGGTGTAGGTCCTAACTATTTGAAAAATATTTTCGGCGTTGTGAAAGCTTACGCTACACGTGTTGGTGCAGGCCCATTCCCTACAGAACAACTTAATGAAATTGGTGAAGAACTTCGTACGCTTGGTCATGAGTTCGGTACTGTAACAGGTCGTCCTCGCCGTACTGGTTGGTTAGATCTTATGGTTGTAAAATACGCAGCAGGTCTTAGCAGCCTTGATTATTTAGCTATTACACGTTTGGATATTCTTGATTCTTTCAAAGAATTGAAAATCTGTGTAGGTTACAAATTAAACGGCAAAAACGTTGAAGGCTTCCCTGCTAGCTTGACAAATCTTGAAGCATGCGAACCTGTATATGAAACATTGCCAGGTTGGGAAACAGACATTTCCGGCATTCGTTCTTATGATGAATTGCCTGAAAATGCGCGTAAATACGTAGAACGTATTGCAGAAGTAACAGGCGTGCCTTTGGGTATCGTATCTGTTGGTCCTAATCGTAACCAAACAATCGATCTTGTTAACGTATTTTAATCTGCTGTAGCCAATTATTATAAAAAATAATAAGCGGAGATTCTTATTAGAGAATCTCCGCTTTTATGCGTATTTTCTATCTCATAAATAAATTTAATTATTCAATTAAAATATTTTAATGAGAATAAAAAGAAAAAAATAGATTTAGTTATAAAAATAGTATATAATAGTATAAAAGTAGATTGATAATTTTTGATGTATATTGAGGAGTTTTTCTTATGGTTGAAGTTTCCTATGAACGTTTGGCAACGATTTTTAAAGCGCTCAGTGATGAAACAAGATTGCATATTATAGATATGTTGTCATGTAATGAGTTGTGTGCAGCAGATATTTTGGCAAGTTTTAATTTATCTCAATCCACATTGAGCTACCACATGAAAATCTTAATTGATGCTGGCGTTGTAAATTCTCAACGTAATGGTCTTTGGACTCGCTATTCCATCAATGAAGATACATTTGGTGATATTTTGGAAATCATTCCACAATTGTACAAAACTAAAGACGAATGCATTTGTGCACAAATCAAATACTGCCGTCTTGATGAACACGAAAAAGATGCGTAATCATGAGACGCTGGATTATGCATGTTGATATGGATGCTTTCTTTGCATCCGTAGAACAACTGGATCATCCTGAATACAAAGGCCACCCCGTTATTGTGGGTGGTCTTTCTTCGCGTGGCGTCGTAGCTACTGCATCCTATGAGGCCCGAAAATTTGGTGTCCATTCGGCCATGCCCATTTCGCGGGCGAAGAAACTTTGTCTGCACGGTATCTACGTGTATCCGAATATGGCTCGTTATAAGGAGATTTCTCAGATCATCCACAAGGTGATGGAGGAATTTACACCTATCATTGAGCCCTTATCTCTGGACGAAGCCTTCTTGGATGTTACGGGTATTACCCATAAATTCACAGGCCCCAAGGCTTTGGGCCGTGCTATTAAGGACCGCGTGTTTGAGGAAACGGGGCTCATCATTTCTGCTGGCCTGGCCCCGAATAAATTCCTTGCTAAACTGGCGTCTGACCTAGATAAGCCTGATGGGCTTGTGGTTATTCCTTATGGTAAGGAATGTGAAAGCCTCGCAAATTTGCCCATAAAACGCATATGGGGTGTAGGTCCTAGTACGGAACGACGCCTTAAAGATGGTGGTTTTGTCTTGATAAAGGATGTGCAGGCCTTGTCGGATGAGAAACCGTTAGTGCCTTATGTGGGCAATCAGGCACGGCGTATTTGGGAATTGGCACGAGGCATCGATGAACGGCCTGTAGAACCGGATCGTCAAATTCAGTCTGTCGGTAATGAGGAGACCTATGAAAGCGATGTCGAGGATCCCGCTATTATCGATTTAGAACTTCATTACTTTGCCAATCGCGTAGCCAAACGATTGCGTAAATATGGTTTGATGGGTCATACCGTGTCCATTAAGGTGCGATACAATGATTTTAAGACCGTATCCCGCCAAAAACGGCTCGATTCTGCTACGGACCAAGAACGTATTATCTATGATACATCCGTACTATTGTGGAATAAACTCATGCGTGAACGGAGCAATGCTAGACAATGGGAGGCTCGCAATACTAGCCAATCGAATCGCCGTGATGCTAATACTTTCACCGACAACGCTAATGATAGACCGATTACGGAGAATCGTGAGATGATGGGCGCCGCACCGTTACCTCAATTTGATACATCCGTTCTCGATATGCCGCTCAAACCAATTCGGCTCTTAGGTGTGACGGTTAGTGGACTTTCAGCAGAAGGGATTGTACAAGACGATTTATTCTCCATTGAAACGGGCGAGAAAGATGAGAAGCTTTCAACCGTGCTAGACTCGTTGGCATCTAAATTTGGTGAAGGGGCCATCATGAGTGGAGCCCTTTGGCGTCGTGCTCACGGCGATGGTGGAGAACGGCGAAAACGGTCGGAATTAAAGGCCGAAATGGATTTAGATAATGAAGAATAAAATTCTTTCAAGAATAGAAACATTCATGATACAATGTACATGTATAGAAATGTGTATACGCATGAAACTATCTGCAAGAGAGGTATAAATATGAGTATATTTCGTGTGGCCATCCATTATGGTGTAAATAGTAACGGGGTTTTATCTTACGATACGGATACAAAAATCGTAACGATAGATTTACCTGAACAAGAATGGATTGATAAGGTCCGTGCATACTTAAACGAAGAACATACTATTGAGAATGCAACAGGTCTCGATACGTATGAACGGGTACAAGTAAAACCTTTAGAATCCTTGGAAAACTTTAAATTAGCTCTTACACGCATGTGGGGTGCTATTGACGTACAAGTCGATTGGAGCCGCCCGGCGTAATTAACATGAGAACCCCTTCGTAGCCTGTTTATGCTATGAAGGGGTTTTCTTATTGTGGCTATAGTTTTACTGTGAGTCTATAAAGTAAAAGAAAAAGTATTACATAATGTAGAGGCAATAATATGATTAACGGATGATTGAGAATATAGTATAATAATCTTACAAATGTACTAAATTTACCAAAGATTGGGGGTGGAGAGATGTGCCAAGTTAGTTTAAATGAAGCTCAACATGAGTTAAATAGCCTTATACAGAAACTTAAAACTGGAGAAGAACGTGTTGTTTATATAGTCCGTGATGATAATACTGTTGTAAAATTAACTTTGTCAGAAGGTAATAGTACACCCGTAAAGAGATTGGGAATAGGAAAAGGGAGGATAATAGATCCTCCAAATTTTGATCAATTGGATAAAGACGTACAAGATATGTTTGGAGATGTAATATGAATTTATTACTAGATACTCATATGTTAATTTGGACTTTTCTCGATAGTGAAAAGTTGCCGACATTTGTAAGAAACCTTATTGCTGATTATCAAAATACAATCTATTTTAGTATGGCCAGTATGTGGGAAGTGGAAATAAAACATATAAAGAATCCAGTGCAGATGCCTTATGGTGCAGAACTATTACATGAATTATGTGTAGAGGCGGACTTTAAATGTCTTGATATTGATTTTTCACATATCATGGCTCTGCATACATTAAGTCTATTATTAGGTGCGAAACCACATCATGATCCCTTTGATAGACTATTAATTAGTCAAGCTAAAGCATCAGACATGATTCTTATAACGCATGATAAATTATTATCAGGGTATGATGAACCTTGCGTATATACAGTTTAACTACAAATGCCGTATCATATTTCTTGAGTGAAATGTGATACGGCATTTGTCATAGAGAGTGTATTTAAATATTGTTAATCAAATTTTTTATTTGTTAGGTCTTGATACATAAGCTTAGCGATTTCATACTGTGGGTCGCCAGCTTGCAATTGGTGTGACGGTAGTTTAAATACAGCCTCAGCTCTTTCGTCTTTCTTGATATCGATACCTTTTACATCGTCAGAACGACTTATGGAAATGGTATGGGTTGTTGGATTTATGAAGTACGCATTTACATCGATGCTGAAAGCTTTATTTTCATCTTTTCTCATGATTGTACGTAAAATCATAGCTGAAATAGCAGTAGTACCATCCTTTTCGCCTAATAGTTGCTTAGATGTGTAGTTTACATAATCAGCATAGACGTAAATATCGCCAGGTTTGGCCTTATCATAATCTTGTGTATAGGCTTCTACCAAACGTAAATCGAGCTGTCTGCCAAATGGTCTAGAAAACATTTCGCTTTGTAATTCGCGTGTTTCGCTAACAGGTGGATAGAACGGTATAGGTGTTAAACCTTTTAGCATATCTGTTCGTATTTCGTTTTTCCGTTTAGCGCGACGTTCTGCAGTGACCTTGTCTAAGCGTTTACGTTCTTTTAACATGGCCTTTTCTTGTTCTTCTTTAGACTTATAAGTTTTTACAGATACAACACGGTTACCAGACATAGTGACTGTCGAATAAATTGGTTTACCGTTAGTAGGTTTTCCCTCAGAAGCATCAAGCGTAGATTGTACTATGGCTGGTGTTGCGCTTTCAATTGATTTTCTTAACTCTGGAATATTGGCGTAATCCATATCAACCACAGCAGTATCTGTGCTTTCACTTGGCTGCGCAGGTGTAGCCCCGTATGCGGATGATATAGCTAAGATAGCTAATAGTGAACTGGTAATAATCGATCGTTTACATAGTTTCATTATACATACCTCTTTTTATAAGAACTCTCTAATACTATCAACAGCTGTATTATAGCATATGTAAGAGTATAATACATTTGTGACAAGTGAATAAAAAATGAGAAGGAACTCTGTTATAATGAAGTTGCTTAATCCAAACATTACAACAAAAGGAGTTTCTTCTCATGCATTCTATTATAACTGAAGAATTAAGATTTCGTAAACGAGTATGTGAATATGCTATAAAGTATGGAAATAATGCTGAAGCTGCACGCCGTTATCATACTAGTAGACAACAAGTACAACGTTGGGTGAAGCGTTTCGACGGGACTATCGATTCACTTCGATTGTATAGTCGTAAACCACATTCTCATCCTAATCAACACACTGAGGAAGAACTAGCACTTATCAAGCGTATGCATTCTAAGTTTAAACATGAAGGGCTGTCTCAAGTATATGTTGAGGCAAAAAAGCGTGGTTATAAACGCTCATATGGCTCTATGTGCCGACAAATAAGGTGTCACATTAAAGAGAAAAAGGTTGTTAAATCTGTTCCAAAAAGCAAGTGGAAACCAGATCTAGTAACATATCCAGGAGAAAAGGTTCAGATTGATATAAAATACGTACCTCGCGAGAGTTTAGCCTTTTCAACACAAGGAAAATCTTACTATCAACTTACAGCTATTGATGAGTTTTCTAGAAAGAGAATTCTAAAAATTATAGATGAAAAAAGTGTTACTAATACAAGTCGGTTCTTATTAAATTTAGAAGCCAAAATGGGATTTCCTATTCATACAATACAAACAGATAATGGTCGTGAATTTACAAACTATGGAGTAAAAGATCGAGAGTGTTTATTTGATATTGTATTAAAAAGATTAGAAATAGAGCATAAAACGACAAGACCATTTTCTCCGTGGCAGAATGGAAAGGTAGAGCGCAGTCATCGAATTGATAGTGAGAGATTTTATTCTCGTAAGTTTAATAGTATGGAGAGTTTTCTA
Organism: Veillonella sp. ICM51a; assembly: GCF_000524355.1. Lineage (NCBI taxonomy): Bacteria > Bacillati > Bacillota > Negativicutes > Veillonellales > Veillonellaceae > Veillonella > Veillonella sp. ICM51a. The sequence continues at coordinate 144 of NZ_JAPX01000012.1, read as the reverse complement.
AAAGCACATAGTCGATATGCTAATAGATATAATAACATTGCACAAAAAGTCTTAAACTTTAAATCACCAAACCAAGTTATAACAGAGTACTTTATGAATCAAAAGGCATAGGTATTTGTCACAAATGTTTGATTACTCTAGAAA
>NZ_JAPX01000011.1:0-45761 GCF_000524355.1 Veillonella sp. ICM51a | reverse complement strand
CTTAATGTTTGAGCTACATCAGGTTTTTCTTTTGCAATTTTTTGAATTTCTCCAATTAATGCTTCATTGGTAGCACCAGTATAAAAACCACTACCAGGTTTATTTCCTGCCATACGAGCAGATACTTCAGCGACTACACCATGGGCTATCGCTTTTGCAGCTTTACCTTCTTTAGAGGTTGGATTCCAATTATGTAATTGGCCAAAGGCTTCTTTTGCAAATAGTTTAGATAATTCTTGACGTTCTTCAATTTTCTTTTTATCAAAGATTTCATCAAGCTTATTCAAGCTATCTTTTGTATCTCGGGACAGTGTTTGCATATTAAAGTTAGCGTCTCGTACTTCTATTGTACCATTTGAAATAGCAGATGTTGTAGTAGAAGAAGCCGATTTGCTAGAATCTGGCAACAGATTAGGTAATTTCCCTAATGTATTCCACACGGCATCTTGCCCTGCTTTACTAAGGTTCTTAAAATTACCAACGTGATTATAGCTCATACCTACATTACGAGATGTATATTCTGCCGTATTTTCAATATCTTTAACAACTAATGATCCAGTAGAAAGTTTATTTTTATTAGAGTTTGCTGTACTATCTATAACAGCTCCTGTTAATGATGTTGTTTCAGCCGTGTTAATTGCAAATCCACCGTCACCTGCATAAATACCAGCTTGATCAGTAACACTCGCATAATCACTTTTCATTTTACCTTTGCTTGAACTCATAGATACATTACTTAGAGAACCCGCATTTGTAGATACACTAAACCCTTTATTAGAGCTTTCACCTACATATGTCTTTGTATCTTGTAAGCTTTCAATAGAAAGATTGCCACCTACGTTTGCTGTTACAGATTTACCAATTACCTTGGAACCACTGATATGGGTATCCTTTCCTGATGTAATAGTAACAGCATCCGAACCTACAACAGTAGTACCAGTATGTGTTGTTACCTTTGTATTACCCTTTTGTTTTGCAGCATTAGCACTTGCATCAAATCCAAGTATACCGCCACCAGCAACACTTATATTAGCCCCAACAGACCAGCCTTTACTTTTGGCGTTTTCAAGCGTTTCACTTGTATTTGTTGCCGCTTGTAAAGATACATCATTGGAAGCCACTAGTTTGACTGTTTTACCTGAAATTGTTTCACCAACAAATCTAATAAACACATAAAATAAAACTTTTCTCATCTCTATGACTTATCTATAACATCCACGCAGGCCTCAAATGAACGATTAAATAAAAAGGCGCTATAGTTCTAAACCATTCAGTATATATTACTGAAGATTAGACTATAGCGTCCTTTTTAGATTTATGTACATTATATTAGCATTACATGTTATTCAATAAAGACTACTATATACATTATCAAAGTATCTAATAATAGGTTAAAACATATAAATATATGTATAAAGCGACTAGAAATAACCAAGCATATACGCCTGCTTTAAAATTGGACTGATATTTCTCTACTTTATCACTTTCAAACTCATTATTCTTAATCATAAAGTACATTCCAACTAAAGAAATCCCCATACAAAATATCCACCACAACAACATAGTTAATGGAGATATTAAATTACGTATGAAAAATATTCCAAATCCGAGTACTAAGCTAAAAGTATAGATAATTCGAGCTAAACTAAGCTTACCTTTATGCGTAATAAGTTTGTATATGAGAAATATAATACCAAGTATTATAATCAGATCTTGATACATTACTTATCTACATCCTTTTTCAAATTAAATTTAATTTCATCTTTAATGTAATCGCCAAATGTTGCACCAGTAACACCAAGAGCAAAAGCCCCTACAGGACCACCAGCACTACCTACAGCTCCGCCAGCCAATCCGCCAACAACTGGAATTAAGTTGGCCCCCCATGCTTTCGCTAGTTCTCGACCACTGTACATTTGGTAATCATTTTGCATATCGTTAAGTAAGAAACCTATTGAAACAGGCCCTCCAACTTTCGCTACAGTTCGAGTAAATTTTGATGCATTCTCTGCATAATACACATATCCAACCCATGGTTGATTTCCTACCTCAGATAATACATTTTGAGCAACTGACATTCCTAAGACATCCTTAGTCCAAACTAATCACATGAAATAAACTCTCTTTCATCTCTATAACATATATATAACGTACTCTCACACCTCAAATGAGCGTAAAATAAAAAGACTCTATAGTTCTAAATCATCCAGTAATACTTATCACTGAAGATTAAACTATAACGTCCTAACGAGTTTAAAGAATCATAACCTTAAGATTAATTCAAATATAATCATTTTTTTAAGAGCTTATATATAAAGTACCATCCCAACATAAATATTCCACTAATAATATAAGCACTACCATAGAAGTATATCAAAAACTCGTCACTAGTAACCTCAGGATCCATAACAAGCATTAATGTAATGCCTACTAGGAAAAAATCATTCCACCCCAAAAGATTAAATTAAATATTTTTAAAAACATTTTCACCTCAATAATTTGCTAACACTTATATTAAAATTATATGATTAGGCATCTTATCAAACGGAATTAAATACTCTGAAAGACTTGTTAATTCGTCCAAATCATTACGAGTTATAACATATAAATGGAGTCCATCATCTTTTCCAACTATATCAGCCCGCTCACCATACCACGGTCTTTTATATGATAATATCCTACTTTTTTTATCTCCATTTAGGTTAAAAATCTGTAATTGTTCCTCTCCAATAGCTAAACCATATCTATCCGTCACAGATACATCAAAATACGGGACAAAAATAGGGTTTTTAATCTGAACCTTTTTAAAATAATCTAATATAGTTATATTATCTGTATCCAAACAAACTAATTGTCCATTATGAGAATAGGACTCTTTTGTTTCACTTTCATAAACAACGTATGCAAATTTTTCATCATATTCTGCTACTTCATTTATAATATGAACAGAATAATCAACCAATGACAAAGATACTACCCCTTTATTGGTATGCATTAAAATTATGTCATCATTAAATTTGTATAATTGATAAAAATAGAATTCCTTAATATTATTAGGAATAGGTATTAACTTAACAAAATGTGTATCAATATCTACAAAGCATAAAGACGACTCTAATTTAAATACAATTCTGTTTTTCAGCATATCTGTATATATAGCTTCAATAAGTAATAATTGTTCGCCTATATAAATTCTATTAACTTCGCTCCAATCCATGTCCAAAATAATTAGACCATTAAGTTTATCATTTATAATTATATAATTTGCACATCGCAAAGCAAAAATTATAACATTTTCTGAACTTGGACTTTTTATCTGTTTAATAGGTTCTAATTCTATCATCTATATTCCTTACTAAGTTTCTTTTTAGAATTAGCAGAATGTGGCTTTATTTCCCCGCCAAAGGATCTACTTTTCCTAAAAGATTAAAAAATGAACAAAGATTTTTCATCATATAACTCATTAACAAAAATATCACTTATTGTATGCCCCTCTAAACAAGGAGTTGTAAAAAAAACTCTAAATCCGACTCTTTAATAACGCATTCATCATTAATCCATATATGCTTATGTGGCAGTAGATATTTTCCACCATAAGAAAAATCATTATCTACTATTATATTAACACTATTAGTCGTAGGTTGAGATATAAAATTTATACCAGATATAGACATACACTTATATAGATTGTATAAAATTAAAATTTATAATAAAATATTCATATACATTTGGTACTATTACTATATTCAGAACGATATAACACCTTATGGAGGTCCCTTATGAAATTAAAACAGCTTATTTTATCTAGCATCGCTCTAGGTGCGCTAGCTTTCACAGTAGGCATGGCACAACCAGCACATGCAGCAATCGGCATGGAAACACCTGCGCCAGCTCAAAATTTAGAGAAACCTGCATCCGTACCGACACAACATCATGTCAACGTGGATGGCAAGGTATTAGAGCCTGTAAAAGACCATCAAAATGTAGCTTATGTAGATGGACAACCACTCGTAGCATTGCGCCAAGTATCGGAAGCGTTAGGCTATAAGGTAGCTTGGGATGCACCAACAAAAACTGCATTGGTAGACATGAGCATTGCTACACTAGCCATCCAACCAGATCAAGCGCAAATCGTAAGAAAAGGCAAATTGCAAATTATCAACCTTGATACATCTGAATCTATGCTTCCTACACCGCGCATGATAGATGGTCAATTATTCGTAAGTCCTAGCGCATTCAAATTACTATTGAATGACGTAAAAATTACGAAGGATGAAATTTTCATCGCTCCACAACGGGCGCAACTAGCATCCACAACCAATACGAACGGGCCTCACAAAAATGAAATCAGTACATTCTTGCCACCATCAGATAATACGTCTGCCAAGGTAGAAACGAGTTCTAAAGTGGAATCCAACACAAAATCCGCTGCAAAGGACGAACCTCTTATCAAGGTTAAACATACACAAACAACTGACAAAAACACAAAATAATAATACAAACAGTAAAGCCCTTCGGACGCAACCGAAGGGCTTTTGTATATGCAACAACGGCGGTTCCAATAAGGACCGCCGTTTTGTTATCCCCTATTATTTAAATAGAGTGTTAAACAAGTTTTGCAACAAGGAAAGCAAAGAGCTAAGAATATCTTGTGCTGTTTTATCTGTATTATTTGTAGTATTAGCTGTTGTTACAGAACCAACCGCTTTAGTAGGCTCTACTGTTGTTGTAGTTTTAGCAGCAGGAGCTGGTGTAACTGTAGTGGCTACAGGTTCCACAGGTGCTCTACCAGTAGATGGTGTAGGTGTCAAAACTGGTGGACGAATGGAATCAGTATATTTATAGCCATAAGATGCGTTAGCTGGTTGTGCTGTAAATGCTATAACGCCTAAAGCCATAACAGACGCCATAAGTGTTAAAGATAATTTTTTAGCTTTTCTCATAAGAAACCTCCTAATAAAACACATATATAATCCACTATGTTATCAAATGTTTTGATAACATTTCGCATTTTATACTTAGGAGATAAGCTGAACATGAAAATTTTCAAACTTCATCGAATCTTAATCGATTTCAAGCTATCGGAAAATCCTTTGATTGCTTCTTTGGCATCATCTAAAACGCCTTTTGCATCACTTGGTGGCTTTATACCTTCTTGATTCATCGATTGACTATTACCTTGAGCGCGTTTCATATTCTGATTTGCCTGCGCCATGTCACTTTTTATACCATCCATCGTACGCCCAAGCTCGCCAAAGGTACTTTCATCATAAATGGCAAAATTACTACCCCCATTGGATGTAATATTCAATGGTCCCAATGTTAATTCGCCATTATCGATATGCAATGCATCCGTTGAGATAGTTGTTACCGATGTATGTACTTTCACATCAAAGAACGATAAATGACGTCCTTGATTGTGAAAGCGCCCCGTAATAGATTGTATAGGTATGAGTATGTAACGACCTGTACCAGATGTAAAATCGCCCCACACCACCATATCTTTAGGCTGTCCCTTACTTGAAAAATTAAGGTTCGCCGATACAGGAACAGCAAAATCCGGTGTTTTTAAGGCCATGCTACTATCTAGATCCGTAGCGACCCCCGTTAATTCATAGGCCCGCGTATCTAGATTATATACACCTTTAGCCTTTAACTTACCGCCAAATACATTCGCATATACCTCTTTAAAATCCAGTATGCCATCTTGATAGGTTACATCGCCTACCACATTTTCAAAGGTTAGTGCAGGGATTCTAAGGATTGGCATGGTAACACGTCCCGATGCAAAGGGCCGATTAATATCCCCCGTCACTGCTGTCAGCAAGGTCATCTTATCGTGAATACTATCACCAAATCCTAAGGATGCCGGATCTACACCATAAATATTTAGATTCATATTCAGCGTAGGCATACGATGCTTAAGCACATCTTTTAGATCGATACGGCCTTCCAATGTGAGGCCATCCCCAATGGCGGTGCCTCCGAATTTACCAGTTGTTAGATTCATGCGAATGGCACGATTCGTATCAATATCAAATCGAGCATTCACATTCTTCATCACATAATGTCGATTCTTTTGGAATATTTCCAATTGGCAGTCTGAAAGCTTCACAATCGCATCGATATGTTGACCATTCCAATTAAAGTTACGCACCTTTTTCCCTAGCTCTTCTTGACGTTCTAGGGTCGTTTTTTTAGGTGCTTTAGGTCGCTGTTCTACTTCAGATAAGGGTTTATTAATATCAGGAGAAGCCGGCACAAAATCGACCCGATTATCGTCATCTAAATCTACTACAATGACCGCATCATTTAATTCTATGCCTCGTATGGCAGATGCCTTAAAATTACGAGTAATCACATCCCACATATTAACGCGTATCTTACCGGAAGGTACGGTCATCAACTGATGTCCATCGTCATCAGCCCATTGCAAATCCTCAAAGGATATGGTCCCCCATGGGGTGGCGCTCAGGCTAGCGACGGTAATAGTCCCTCGCATCATGGTCTGACGTGCTATTACCTCATTAAAAATAACACCCATGCCTCTACTCGCAATAGTAGCTAAGATGGAGATAATGACTACCGTAATTCCAATAAATGCAATAATGCCTAGTATACCTCGCTTATATAGTTGTATATATTTGCTCCAATACGAGCGTAATCGTCTAGTCATACAATTATTATAGCATTAAATTTTACAAAACCAATCACCCACAAATGTATAAACACAAAGAGCTGCTACACACCAAGGTATGTAGCAGCTCGCGTATTACATATATGATTAATTAAATATATGATTAATTAAGCTTCATCATCAGTAACGGCCTTCGTACCGCGCGTACCGGTTCTAATCCGCATAGAATCTTCTACATCGTACACGAAAATCTTACCGTCTCCTACCTCGCCAGTTTGCAAAGTATCGCGCGCCGTATCCATTACAAGATCAACAGGCACGTCACATACAACGGTTTCAACCTTCACCATTGGTACAAGATTGACCGCATACTCTTGCCCACGATAAACTTCTGTATGCCCTTTTTGCAATCCACAGCCAAATACTTGGGAGACCGTCATCCCTTGAATGCCAATGCGATTCAAGGCTTCTTTTAAATCTTCTAATTGCTCTGCCCGAGCAATGATATCTACTTTTTTCATCCGTTTCATAGTATCACCTCATCTACGTTTTCATTACATCTATTGTACCATCTGTGAAAGCTAGCTTTCACCATAAATACGTTATACCAAGGAATGTTGGTCAGAGGTAATAAAACGTCCACTGCTTTTAAATTCAGATTGATTATACGCACCTTCGCCGTGTTCACTAATGTCGATGCCCAAGGATTCGGCACTAATGCTAACACGCATGTCCATAAATAGACTAACAACCTTGAAGATAATAGTTGTGCCGATGATAGCAAGGGCAATGGCTACAACGAGAGAAATCAGTTGAGGAATGAGTAAGTTACCACCATAAAATAAACCATCAGCACCATCAGGATTTACACTGACCGTAGCAAATAGACCGGTAGCAATGGCACCCCACATACCACCTACACCGTGGATACCAAAAGCATCAAGAGAATCATCATAACCAAACTTGCTCTTTAACACAGCGACCGCTACATAGCAACAGATAGCACCAACGAAACCGATTGGTATGGCTGCTACAGGTGTTACAAATCCAGCTGCTGGCGTAATCGCAACAAGTCCGGATACGCCACCAGATACGGCACCCAACACGGTCGGTTTACCACGGTGATATCTTTCTACCAATACCCAACCAACGATGCCGATAGCAGCAGACATTTGAGTCGTCAACACCGCATTGGCCGCCAAAGGACCAGCCCCAAGAGCAGAACCGGCATTAAAGCCGAACCAACCGAACCATAACATGGCGCCACCGAGAACAGTCATTGGCAAATGATGCGGTAGCATTGGCATGCGCCCATAACCACGGCGTCGACCTAGGAGCAAACAAAGTACGAGGCCTGATACACCAGATAATACATGGATAACGAGACCACCAGCAAAGTCGAGGGCCCCAAGATTGGCGAGAAATCCACCGCCCCACACCCAATGGGCCATTGGATTATAAATTAATATAGACCAGATAATGGCAAATATCACAAATGGAGCAAAACGCATACGTCCCGTAATGGAACCGCTCATGATGGCTGGTGTGATGATAGCAAACATACATTGGAAGGCAATGAATGCCATTTCTGGAATATTCGCACCTTCCATAATACTATTCTCAGTCCCCATAAGGCCAATTTTATGCAGACTTCCGATGATACCATGTACATCATCACCAAAGATTAATGTATAGCCTATGAGCATAAATTCAACGGAGATAACACCAATTAGAAAGAAGCTCTGCATGATAGTGCTAAGTACGTTTTTACTACGCGCCATACCTCCATAAAATAAGGCAAGCCCTGGTGTCATGAAAAACACCATAGCAGCTGCTATGAGTACCCATGCTGTATTACCTGTATCGATACCTATCATAATAGACTCCTTTCATACAAAAAGCGCCTAGTCTCAGAATGTTCTGAAAACTAGGCGCCGTTACCTAACTATTTTATTATCGAGATGTATCTCTACTAACATCCTATAGCATATCTCTATATATGTCAATAAATTCTATAGACTATATAAAATGATAAGGTGTAATTAAATTTATATGAAAGCAAATAGAAAAACGCACCCACCAAGGCGAGTGCGTTTTCATGTAGTATAACAAATCAGATTTATGCTTTTACTTCTTTACCGTATTTTACAAGGCTTTCAGCTTCGATTTCAGTTTGTGTACGGTAGTCTTGAGGCATGCTAGATAAGCGAATCCAGCTACGTATAGCCTCTACTAATACGATGAGAATCATGAGGAACATAGCAGCACTGAACGCTACTAGAATCCATTTACCAGCAGGAACATAGCTGTAGAATACGTTTTCATAGTCTGCCGCAATGGCAACGATAGCCATAAGGATACAAGGAATACCTGTTACCCATGCATAGCGTTTGCGACCAAGACGCATGATAACTGTAGTACCTACGGCCAATGTCATAGTACCTAATAATTGGTTAGATACACCGAATAGAGGCCAGATAATACCGATGTTACCTTGTAGAACTAGGTAGCCCCACAATACGCATATAAGCGCTGCACAACCATATACACCAGGAGCCCAATGTTGGTCGTTGAATTTAGGATGGAAATGACCTAATAATTCTTGAAGCAAGTAACGACCTACACGAGTACCAGCATCAATCAAAGTCATAATAAACAATGCTTCGAACATAATACAGAAGTGATACCAGTAACCCATCAAGTGATCCATGTTAGGCAATCTGGAGAAGATATGAGCCATACCTACCGCAAGGGATACGGCGCCACCAGGACGGTGCATCAAGTCTTCGCCAACCATTGCAGACAAAGCTGGCAATTCATGAACTTGAAGACCTAATGCTTTGAAGGATTCAACAGTGGAGTTAATTGCGAAGTAATCATCTGGATGCAATGCAGTAGCTGCGATCAACGCCATCATAGCGATGAAGCCTTCTGTTAACATCGCACCATAACCGATAGGTAAAATTTCTTTTTCATTAGTAAGCATTTTTGGTGTTGTACCAGTTGCGATAACAGTATGGAAACCAGATAACGCACCACATGCAATAGTAATGAAGATGTAAGGGAATACAGAACCTTTCAATACAGGACCGCCGCCCCAGATATAAGGGGTAACAGCTGGCATTTGGATTTCAGGCATTACAATGATAATACCAAGAGCCAATGCGCCGATTGTACCGATTTTAAGGTATGTGGACAAGTAGTCACGAGGAGCAAGCAATAACCATACAGGTAATGCTGCTGCAAAGAAACCATATACTGCAAGCATGATTTCAATGGTTTGCAAATCATATGTAAACCAAGAAGCATATTCGCTAGCTGCTACGTTTGGACCATAGATAATAGCTGCGAAAATCAACGCTACACCGATAATAGTGGCTTCTTGAATTTTACCAGGACGCAACCATTTCAAATAAATACCAATGAAAATAGCGATTGGAATCGTAGCAAATACGGAGAAGAAACCCCAAGGAGAATTATGCAATGCGTTAGCTACTACTACAGCCATACCAGCAAGGGTAATGATCAATAAGAATAATGTAGCAAGCATCGCGCCAAAACCAGCAAATTTACTGATTTCTTCACGGGCAATATCCGCGATGGATTTACCATCATAGCGAACAGATGCGAACAAGATAACCATGTCATGTACGGCACCAGCGAGTACGGAACCAATTAGAATCCATAATGCACCAGGCAAATACCCGAACTGGGCTGCGATAACAGGACCTACGAGAGGGCCTGCACCAGCAATCGCTGCAAAGTGATGACCAAATGTTACCCATTTGTTTGTTGGCACGTAATCGTGACCATCATTGTGAACCATAGCTGGCGTTGGGCGATACTGATCGAGTGTGAGCACCTTGGCCGCTATGAAAGCCCCATAAAAGCGGTACGCTAAAATTAGAATACACGCGGAGGCTATAACTAAGTAAATACCATTCATAACCATAAAAACACCTCCTATGTACATGACATCGGAGGTGCCGAATAAATATTTCTAATAAAACTAGGTCTCCAATGCCACTGTAGCTTATAATTTGATGAGTACTTACATACTCATTGTATATCTAAACAAAAATATGTCAATTTACACTTTCTCATTCTAGATACTCATTATTCATTAAAAGCATATATCGAAGACTATTTTATTTTTTTAATATGATATTTCCAAACGTACGTAACAGATTAAGTCCAACAGATCCACTTTTTTCAGGGTGAAACTGCATGCCATACACATTCCCCTTCTCTACAATACCCGGTACCTTAATTCCATAATCTGCAGTTGTTGTAATATATTGAGAATCTGTCTCTACGTAATAAGAGTGTACAAAATATGTATATTTATCAGCTACATCAGAAAAAACGCTATCTTTACGGCATAGTGTATTTTGATTCCACCCCATATGAGGTACACGAAGGCCGAGGTTATTAGGAATAGCTTTCACAATGCCCGGTATAATGCCCAGCCCTGGTGTTGGACCATATTCTTCAGATTCGTCAAATAAAAGCTGCATTCCTAAACAAATACCGAGCAATGGTATATTGCGCTCCACCACCTCATGAATGACCTCGATAAGGCCGCGCTCACGAAGGACGGAAACAGCCGATGCATAGGCGCCAACACCTGGTAAAATCACACCATCAGCAGCCAAAATCGTCTCTCGATCAGCGGTCAACACCGCATCAAGTCCGATATGTTGTAATGCTTTTTGTACATTAAATGTATTGCCCGCATCATAATCAATTATGGCAATCATAGTGACATCCTTTCTTTTATTGGCGAGCCATATAGTCTTTCAAAATAGAGCGCATAATAGCACCGTCACTAGCAGTCGGCAATGTTACGCGCAACCAATTATCCCGTTGTCCCCGGCGCACTTGATAACCCTTAGCGAGCCATGCATCAGCGAGACCTTCCGCATTCGGTACGGACATAAAGATGAAATTAGCACCGCTTTTATAATACGTGCCACCGACTTCATCCAAGGTTTGTTCCCACAACACGCGTTCCGCTGCATTTTTCTCTACAGTGCTACGCAAAAATTCACAATCGCCGAATGCCGCCTCAGCAGCCACTTGGGACAATGTATTCAAGTTATATGGCAAGCGAATCGTTTGTATATAATTAGCTAATTCAGCGCTACTCATCATATAGCCAACACGGTAGTTCGCAAGGCCATAGGCCTTTGAGAATGTACGCATGATAAACACATTAGGGAATTCATCCAGCAATGCTCGTGCTGTTGGCACCTCTACGGAGGTTACAAAATCGATATACGCCTCATCGATGATAACTAACACATCTTTCGGCAATGTACTGATAAAGTTACGAATATCTTCAACAGATTCATAGGTTCCTGTTGGGTTGTTAGGATTACAAATCCATACGAGGCGCGTCGTATCATCTACAGCTTGACGCATCGCCTTAAAATCGTATTGCCCTGTTGCCTCAATACACGGAACCTCGCGGATAACAGCACCTTCTACAAGGCCATTAAGACCATATTCAGAGAATGCGGGCACGCTGATAACGATAGAATCACCGGCATTGATAAATGTTTTATTTACCATGGAAATCACTTCATCAAGGCCGACGCCAATAACAAGTTGATTTTCTACTACCTTCCAATAGTCCGCTAAGATACTTCGCAAGGATGATGCGTTGCCATCTGGATATAGATTGGCATCATTGTTCGTCACATAGTCTAGTACTGCGTCGCGCACCTTTGGCGATGTACCATAAGGGTTTTCATTGGCTGACAATCGCACAAGGCGCTCCACACCGAGGCGAGCTTTGACGGACTCTGCCGGTTCCTCTGGCACATAAGGCTTTAATTGGCCAATAATCTTCTTCATACTCTACTCCTTACAAATCTGTAATCGCTTTGCGTTCCTGTGTTTTGCTGATGACGCCTTCACGGCTTGCCAACTCTTCTAAGATGGCTTCGTAAGAAACGCCCTTTTCCACCAACAATACGAGCAAATGGTAGAGTACGTCTGCTGTTTCATACACTAGTTCTCGGGGATCTTCGTTCTTAGCGGCGATGACAACTTCTGTTGCTTCTTCGCCTACCTTTTTCAAGATTTTATCGAGTCCCTTATCGAACAAGTAATTTGTATAGGATCCTTCCTTTGGTGTTTCCTTGCGCCCCTTAATAATGGCGTATAATTCTTCTAATGTTTGTTGATTGGCCATTGTTCTTCTCCTTTGTGAAAGCTAACGCCTACGCGTCATCTCACATTATACTCCATATATTTCTCTACGCTTCTACATCGTTAAAAAAACAGCTCACAGCTCCCGTATGGCACGCAGGACCTTCTGCATTGACGAGAACCAGTAATGTATCGCCATCGCAATCGAGCTTCATATCCACCACATGTTGTACATTGCCACTTGTACCACCCTTATGCCATAGTTCTTGGCGCGAGCGAGACCAAAACCAAGTTTCCTTGGTTTCTAGTGTTTTGTGAAAGCTTTCTTCGTTCATCCACGCCACCATGAGCACTGCTTTTGTTGTATTATCTTGAACGACCGTCGGTAACAGGCCGCCACCTTTATTAAAGTCTGGTTTCATGTATGCTACAATCTCCTACCCTATCTAACAGCAATGCCCGCTGCTTTCAATTGTGATTTCAAATTGGGAATGCTGATGTCACCAAAATGGAATATAGATGCTGCTAATGCACCCGTAACGCCGGTCTCGGTAAAAACATCGATAAAATGCTGTACCGTACCAGCTCCACCGGAGGCGATAATCGGTACATCTACGACCTCTTCCAAGGCCTTATATAGTTTAATATCAAAGCCAAATTTGGTGCCATCCTTATCCATGCTTGTCACCAATAACTCACCAGCGCCACGGCTCACCGCTTCTTTAGCCCACGCTAGGGCTTCCCAATCGCTACGCTTACGACCGCCATGGGTATACACATACCATTTACCAGTCTCTGGATCAGTTTTTACATCAATAGCTACCACCATACATTGATTACCAAACTTTTGAGCGCCTTCACTGATGAGTTCTGGGCGCGCTAAAGCCGCTGAATTCAGCGATACCTTATCGGCGCCAGCTTTCAGCAATGCGCTCATATCGTCCACTGTTTTAATACCACCACCTACGGTGAGGGGCATGAACACATGTTTTGAAATATCTGTAACCACATCGCGCATCGTCGTACGTCGGTCTACTGTAGCCGTAATATCGAGGAATACGAGTTCATCTGCCCCCTGTTCCTCATAGGTAGCTGCAATATCGATGGGACTACCTACATCAACGAGATTTACAAAGTTAACACCTTTTTTTACGCGACCATTATCTACGTCTAAACAAGGAATAATCCGTTTTGCTAACATGATGTATTCTCCTTATTAAACGCAGCAATTTCTTCTAATGTAATAGTGCCTTCATATAGAGCCTTACCTACAATGCTGTCTACAACACCGCGTTTTTCAAGATTCTTAATATCCTCTAAATGGCGGACACCACCGGATGCAACAATACGGGCCGTAGGAAATTGTTCTTGTAAGGAACCCAATAAGTCTTCATTAGCACCTTGCATTGTGCCATCTCGATCCACATCGGTAACGATAAAATACTTCGCACCGGCTGCCACCATAGCACCGATAAGGTCGGTCATAGGCACATCAGATTGATCGAGCCAACCTTCTGCAGCAACCTTACCATTCTTACCGTCTACGCCGATAACGATGCGTTCTGGACCATATTCAGCGATAACCTGTTTCGTCAATTCAGGATTTTTAAGAGCTACGGAACCGAGAATAACGCGATTGACGCCCATTTCTAAATATAGGTCTACCGCATCTTTATCACGAATACCGCCACCGATTTCTAACACACCTGTAAATGAAGCGCGCACGCGTTTAACGATATCCACATTAACTGGTTTCCCCGCCTTTGCCCCATCTAAGTCGACGAGGTGCAAAGCGCCAACGCCAGCAGCCTCGTACTGAGATGCTTGGTCAACCGGATCTGGATTGATGATGGTTTCCTTTGCAAAATCCCCTTTATATAGGCGTACACTGCGACCATCTTGTAAATCTATAGCTGGAAAAATCATAGTATCTCCTCTATTCACGAGCCTTATGTGGCCCTGCTTTCACCATTCATAAGGGCTCTATTAAATCATACCCTTTGTAGAATTCACACCTTGAATGTCTGGGTTAATGGTAACCGCCTTACGCAATGCACGGCCCGTAGCCTTAAACATGCTTTCAATAATATGATGCGTATTGCGACCATATTCGTTGCGCACATGTAAATTCATGGCGCCACTCACAGCCAATGCTTGGAAGAAATCCTCTACCAATTCTGTTTCAAAATTACCCCCCAATACAGGAGTCGTAAACTCACCATTAAACACGAGGTATGGACGACCGCTAAGATCGATAACAACCTGTGTCAACGCTTCATCCATAGGCACCCACGCATCGCCATAACGCTCGATACCCGCCTTGTCACCTAGAGCCTGTGTCAATGCTTGCCCTAAGGTCAATGCAATATCCTCTACCGTATGATGCGCATCCACGTACGTATCGCCTACGGCTTTTACAGCAAGACCAAAACGGCCATGCTTAGCCAACAAATGGAGCATATGATCAAGAAAACCGATGCCTGTATCGACGTGAATGTCCTGATTTCCATCTAGGGTAAGTGTAATTGTAATATCTGTTTCGCCCGTTTTACGAGTTACCGTAGCTGACCGATTTGTTCTCATCATAGTATCCTCTTATCATTAAGGAAGCCCTTTAAGGCGTTCCCATCCATACAATTATTTTTCAAAGCGCACTTCAATAGCACGAGCATGTGCTTCAAGACCTTCTGTACGAGCCAAGGTAGTAATATCCTTCGCAACCTCTTGTAAGCGTTCACGGCTAAATTGAGTAAAGGAAATGCGTTTTACGAAATCGTACACACCAAGTGGGGACGAGAATTTTGCAGTACCACTCGTAGGTAATACGTGATTTGTACCGCCTACATAGTCGCCCAATGGTTCAGAGGCATATCTGCCAAGGAATACGGAACCTGCATTTTCTACCATGCTCATATATTCCATAGGGTCCGGTAATTGAATTTCCAAATGTTCTGGTGCTACTTCGTTCATCACGGTAAACATATCTTCTACGCTATCCATAACAGCAATATAGCTATTGTTTTCGATAGCTGGACGAGCAATGTTTTCACGAGGTAATTGTGAAAGTTGGCGTTCTACCTCATCAGATACGAGGTTAGCTAGTTTTTCACTATTGGTAACCATGATGGCACGAGCTCGTGGATCATGTTCTGCTTGAGATAATAAGTCCGCAGCAAGATGTACTGGATTAGCACTTTCATCAGCGATGACACCGATTTCACTAGGACCTGCAATCATGTCGATATCAACTTGACCAAATACTTGGCGCTTGGCAGTGGCCACATAAATATTACCAGGGCCTACAATTTTATCTACCTTTGGAATTTGTTCAGTACCATATGCAAGAGCCGCAACACCTTGAGCACCCCCCACTTGGTATACCGCATCAACACCAGCAAGTTTTGCAGCGCCTAGCACAGCAGGATTAATGCCATCTTTTTGAGGAGGTGTTACCATGATAATTTCCTTAACACCAGCGATTTTTGCAGGCAATGCAGTCATCATAATGGTAGATGGATATGCCGCTGTGCCACCTGGAACATAGAGACCAACACGAGCCAATGGCGTTACCTTTTGACCACGTGTAATGCCTGGTGTATCCATATCGACAAAGCCTTGTTCAATTTCACGGCTATGGAATTCAGTTATATTTTTCTTCGCTACCAATAAAGCGTGTTTCAAGTCTTCTGGTAAATTGTCCCATGCCGCATCGATGATAGATTGATCCACCTTGAAATCATCAAGCTTTACGCCATCGAATTTTTCAGAATATTCACGGAGTGCTGCATCGCCATTAGCACGCACATTTTCGATAATATCGTACACGCGGCGTTCAATTTCCATATCTGTTGTTTGTTGTGTATATTGGCGGACAATGCTAAGCATTGCATCAAGAGATTCTTTGTAAATTTTCATTGTATATCCTCATTTCAAACTATGTATATGAATACTTCTATTGTAAACGTTTCTCATCACATCGCAATAGCATAGGCAATCTATTTTTTATCAATAGCCGATTGTAATTGGTCAATCAACGCAAAGATGGTATTTCTTTTTTGTTTTAATGCCAATGGATTTGCCACAAGGCGCGTTGAGATTGGTTGGAGCCAATCATAGATTTTAAGATTATTTTCTCGTAGCGTTGTACCCGTTTCCGTAATATCTACAATGGCATCGGCCAGACCTACGAGGGGCGCCAATTCAACGGAACCTTCGATTTTAATGATTTCTACGTCTTGGGATCCGAAATATTGTTTTGTAATAGTTGGATATTTTGTACCAATCCGTTGACGACGGCCTTCCTTCGGATTGTACCCTTCTAAGGAGGCCAAGATAAATTGGCATTGGCCCGTTTTCAAATCTAGCATTTCATAAGATGTATTGTCTTGTTCATCCAGTACATCACTACCAACGATGCCTAAATCAACGACACCATTATTCAAATATGTCGTTACATCAGGGCCCTTCGCTAAGATAACCTCTACCGAATCCCCCAATGGGATAATCAACTTACGCGCTTTGTTGCGTAATGGTTCGCAGTCAATACCACAGGACTCTAAGAGTGGAATAAAATCCTTTTCAACGCGCCCCTTTGTCAAGGCGATGCGCAATTTGCCATTATCTTGAATGTTGCTTTCACCTTGCATAAGCACATCTGTAAGGACATCGATGTTGAAAGCCATACCAACGGATGGCATCGGTGTGCCATCAAATCCAGATAAGAGACCATCATAGCGACCACCGCTGACGATGTATTGAGATACGCCATCTACATAACCTCTAAAGGTAAGGCCTGTGTAATAGGATTGAAGTGGTTCTGTAGACACATCAATGCGAACTTGTTGGCCAGTCGCTTCAATTTGTCCCGCTAGGTCCATAAGGCTATCTAAAATACGTTGTGCCCCTGCAGGCAAGATGACTTGACTAAGCTCATTTTTAATATCATTTACAGTGCCGAATAAGCGAGGCCAAATCATAAGGAATGGATACAATGCATTATTTTTAAATTCGCTAATCAATTCGTTATAGCGTGGCAAATATTTTGTAAATAACGCATCGAGCAAATCTGTCCGTTCCCCATCGGTCAAGCCCAATGCATCGGTGATAGCACGGGAGAAACGAGCATCACCAATTTCTAATAATAAGGTATTATTGAGCTGTGATTCATTCACCTCTTTAATGATGGCAAAGCATTCTAGCTCGGCATCAATACCTTCATAGCCGACCATTTCGATACCACCTTGTGTAACTTGGTTAATATCGCCACGATGCTGTTTGTTTTTCATCAATACATCGCCAAGATAGTAGAACTTGCGAGGCAATTCAATATTCGTAGTCGCCAAAAAACGACCGATTGGCATGGTTAAATCGGGACGGATAACCACAGATGCATCAGAACTACCAAAGAATTCGTACATATGTTGACCACGGCCTAATGTATAACCATTAAACACATCTTTGTATTCTACAAGAGGTGTAGAAATTTTTGTATACTGACGATTGCGGCAAAGGCTAAGCAAATACTGACTCACATCATCCTTGCGCTCCGCTACAGCCCCTATATCATCACGAAAACCTGTAGGCAACTGTTTCTGTACCATGAGGATCATCCTTTCTATAAACCATGCTAATATTACTATTTAAAATATATAGATTCTTTTGGATTTTATCACTTTATCACGCTAAAGCATGAAATTATAATAATACTTATAGAAAAAAAAGTCAATAAAATATTCATATTTTACTACTTATACTGAAGTATAAATTACTAAAAAGAATGACCTAACACCCCGTAAGGGACATTAGGCCATTTCTCATTTTCTATTTTCTTGGAGATGAGCCTAACGCATTCCACAACGTTAATTGGCTCTTCTTACTTTTATTATATCATAATCACATAATATATCTAGTCCCAAACCTTTGCTACATCTGCTACACTATGCGCATCAGATCCTAGCACAAAGGGTACACCAATAATGGCAGCTATCCCTTGAATAAAACGACTCGGATACATCTCACCGCAATCAGGTTTAAAGAATCCACTCATATTATAGTCTAGTTCTCTACCTTGAACGCGCATAATATGTAATATATCGCTCACTAATTGAGCATTTCGTTTATCTAAATGGTGTTCAAAACCGAAATGGTGTTGGTATTTCTTAATTAAATCAAAATGACCGATTCGTTTTGGCGTATAGGCACCCAAATCAGCACGCACTGCTTGGCGAATGATACTAAAGTATTTATAGTACAATTCACTTTGATTAGAAATCCAAGGACCAAAGCCCTTTTCAAATTCCTCTGTATTATAGTCAACACAGTAGTATTTGCCACCTACGCCATCCATAAAGTGAACAGATAGAATATTATCGTCTGTCAATGGACCATAGCGATCAAGAAAGTCTTGAATGTCGCTTTCAAAACCAGGGATATAATCCACCTCAAAGCCAAGGGAAATATCGATATGCGTACCATAGGCACGTTGTAATTCACGTCCCAATTCAAGATAAGAATCCACTTGATTGAGTTTAAGAGACGCCGTATCATAAGCAACCTTGTCACCACCGTACTCTGCCTCAAAGGCCTTTGGCAACGGCGCATGCTCTGTTAAACACACCTTTTCGATGCGCAATTCAATGGCTTTTTCAATCATCAATGCCGTTCTATCACCGCTACCATGTGGACATAATTCAGTATGAAAATGACCATCTACCAATCGGCTACGATACGTACTATTGCCTATGAATTGCCGTTCTGCTTTCATATTTATCATAACTTACTTAACCCCTGTCTATGCGTAACATATAATCTGCAACCCCACGAATATATGAATGATTTAATATCTATTATTATACCAATAATGCGTAAGTTTCGGTATCCTGATATTTTCCATGTTTAAAACCAACTTCAGGGGTAAGTCCACAATAGGTAAAGCCGAATCGATTGTGTAATTTCGTGCTTTCTTCATTGCCTGCCGTAATAACAGATACTACATTATGAAGCATTGTATCTTCTTTAGCCATCTCTAAAATACGTTCCATCAACTGTGTTGCCACACCTTGTCCACGGTAATCTTGGTGAATATAAATAGATAATTCTACAGTACTTTTGAAAGCATCCTTTAATCGATATGGTGAAAGCGATGCATAGCCTACCACCACATCATCAATGATGCCTACAATAATAGGATGATGCTCATCGCTGTGAGCCTTATACCATTCATGCCACTCTTCTAATGTGCGTGGTTCGAGGTCTAAGGTAGCTACGCCGTGTTCGACCTCGTAGTTGTAAATAGTTAAACAAGCAAACACATCATCTTTTGCAATTGATCGAATTATTAATTCACTCATATATTCCTCTAAAACAATTTATATTATTATATAAATTATCAGTTTATGTCTATAAAATGATATAATAAAAGAACCTCCAGAAGAAAGGAGGTGTTATATTGGAGGCGTTATTTTGTACGCTTTGGGGTACCTTGCTTGCCCCTCTTATTGTAGCCTTAGTTGTAACTACCTATAACTATTGGCTCAACAATAAGACAAAAAAATAAGCAAGAAAAAGGACGAGCTGCAACTCGTCCTTTTTTGTTATATTGTAGGTAATTTTGTACGCTTTACTACCTATTTGTAGTATATCATAAATATATAACACTGACTAGTAATAGAAGATAGTCAATTATATCTCTATAATACTCCAAATAGAATAAGCGTAACTACAACTAACGCAACAATCACTATATAGTCTAATAGTTTAAGGCCTACGGATGCAGCAAAGCTATGTGTCTTGCCACCAAAGCCTCTAAGTTCCAAGGATAATGCCATCGTTTCAGAGCGGCCCAAGGATTTTAGCAGCAATGGTTGTATAACAGAGGCATAGGATTTCATGCGTTTAAAGATATTACCTTCTAAGGAAAGGCCTCGACAAGATTGAGCTTCTTGAACAGCCTTACTTTCACCAAGAAAATCTGGTACAAATCGGAGGGCTGCTGTAAACATAAATGCATATGCGTAAGGAATTTTGCATTGTGTTACAAGGGCCGCGGTTAAATCTTGTAATTTAGTCGTTGCCAAAAGTGCAATAAATACGAGTGTCATGGCAAGCATACGAAGACCAGATACAACGGCAGATACAACGTCCCCGCTACCTAAGTATTGAACAGCTCCTAGGAATACGGCGAACACAACTAAAGCAAACACCGCCTTGTATTGTTTCCATAATAAACCGGTCAACAACAATGCTACTAATTCTACGACAACCAATGCCATCAACGACATCCAGTCTCGCAAGAAGATGGCCCATATGGATACAGCGAGGGTCATCAAAATTTTTGTTAATGGTACTAATCGTTCCATGGTCCCCTCCTATTCTGCCAATTGCGCGATAAGGCGCGTCCGTAATTCATCCATCGATTTGCAGTAGCCTAGTCCTGGTACCGCTTGTGAAAGCTCTACACTTGGTGGTTTTGTGAGGCCAAGATCATGTAATTCATCGGTAGATTTCGAAAATAATTCTTCTGGTGTACCGTCAAAGGATACGGTGCGATGGCCCATGATGATGGCACGGGAACATTCAGAAGCCATGATTTCCATATCATGAGTAATCAATAAAATTGTAATACCTTCGTTGTTCAACTGACGGAGCAAGGCTAACAATTCTTTTGTTTCCTTACCATCTTGACCACTTGTAGGTTCATCGAGGATAAGAATTTTAGACTGCATAGCCAATGCAGATGCAATGGCAACACGTTGTTTTTCGCCACGGCGCAATGTAGGTGGATACTCATTGCGCAAATGACTAATACCGCAGCGTTCTAATACTTCGTCTACAATGTGTGTAACCTCATCTTTAGAACGACCTAAGGATTCAGGACCAAACGCCACCTCTGTAGCCACAGTAGGTCTAAACATTTGGCGATCTGGTTGTTGGAATACATACCCAATAAATTGGCCGCGTTTAGATGGTGGCATAGATGTAATATCCTTGCCGTTATAACGGATGTGGCCTTCAGCAGCCTTTTCGAGGCCTACTAAGAGACGGGTAATCGTCGTTTTACCACAACCATTTTTACCACCCACAGCAATAAATTCGCCTTCATGAATGGTAAAGTTTACATTTCTAAAAATATCTACGGTAGGCACATAGCCAAATCGTAAGTTTTCTACCTTAAGCATGTGCGCCACCTCCTGTGCTTTCACCTACATGATTACTATGTTGAACTTGGCTTTCACCAGCATCACTTGTATGTTCATAACGAGAACGGTCGATAGCCTTGGCCATTTCAATGTGATGAAGGCCCTTAATAGCTGATTCGATGCTAAGCCAAGGTTCATCACTATGGTAACCGGCCTTTTCCAATTCCATATACGTTGTAAATACGGATGGCAATGCTTCTACATAAATATCCTGGTTATACATATATTCCAATGTTGTAGCCACATCGTTATCGCATACGATTTCACCGTCCACCATAAGCGCCATGCGATTAGCATATGGCAATACAGCATGCAAATCATGGTCGATAACCACAACAGTGATACCATGATTGCGGTTCAAATCACTAACGAGGCGATATAGTTCGGCTGTCCCATCTGGGTCAAGAGAACTCGTTGGTTCATCGAGAACGAGGACAGATGGATTGGTTGCCAGCACGGAAGCAATCGCTAACCGTTGACGTTGACCGCCGGACAAGCTCGTAATTTTACGGTCTTCAAGGCCTTCAATACCAACTTGTTTAAACACCTCTGCACAACGAGCATCGATGGTTGCTCGATCGTAACCACGGTTTTCCATGGCAAAGGCTACTTCTTCGCGAACCGTCATCGTTACGAGTTGTGTATCATAATCGGCAAGAACAACGCCAACATGATTTGCTAACTCAGGAATCGATAATTGCGTTGTAGCCTTACCATCTACAAATACCATACCTTCTAGACGACCGCCATAGAATTTTGGCACCGCCCCAACCATGGCCATACAAAGCGTACTTTTACCACAACCGGCAGGACCTGTTACAACGAGGAAATCACCATCATGCACATCGAGGTTGATGTTCTTTAACGTAGGCGCAGTCGCCTTAGGATGGTAATAGTTCATATGCTCAATGGAAATCTTTGCATCCCGTTCTGGCGTAATAACGAGACCACTATGGTCGCTAGAAGCTTCGCTACCGGTAGGCAACATGCCTCGCTTAGCGAACATCTTTTGAGCCGGAATGTACAACACTGGTGTAATCGCTGCATTTACAGCCGCTACCACTAACACAAGAGGCCACATAGCATAAAGATATACATTATTAGGCAAGTTTGCAATTTGCCATAACAACGTAACAAAAATACCACCAGATACAACAGTCGTAAAGAATGAACCTACAATCGGCGTGATTTCAAAGGAACCAATTTTACCGATTTTCATAGATGTCATGGTACGAGAAATAAATGTTATCACCAATGCACCAGCTGGTTCGGATAACAAGTTACCATATGGGAAACCAGATTTTGATGTCAACACCTCAATCAAGGCCGCCACTAAACCAATGCCCAATGCTTGAGATACACTAGGTTTCGTCAACAAGATCGCTACACAGTACGCTGAAATCATCCAGTTTGGCGTAATCCCTGCAAAACTAGGACTCACCAAGTGCAAAATTGTACCTAACGCAAGCATTAAGGTGCTCACCGTTACCCATCTAAACTGTCCACCCTGGTCATGGGTGTACACGAGATCCTTTATCCGTTCCATAATAGCCTCTTTTCTAAAAATGAATATATAATCTATATTTTATCACTCTTCGAGGACTTTTGCACGCATGACGGTTAAAAGTAATATCTCAACTTGTATAAAATCACTTCAGATCTTTTAATCTTTCAGAGAGAAACGTTTCTACACATTCCTCAAAGCTTAGATCCATGCGTTCCGCAAGGATTGCTAACCACCATACACATTCGCCGATTTTAGATGGTAACAATTCTTTGTCTGCACTAGGCCAACGACCTTGATTATCCATAGTCAATCGACCCACTAAGCCCGCATCAGTTAAGAATGCCAACGCATCTTCTTCTACCGACCAAACAGAACCATGTATCTCTTTTTCTAGTTCAAAATATTTATTTCTTATTTCTTTTGAAAGTAAGTTTACTTCTTTTAAATCCATGATGTCCTCCTAGAAAGATTTCTTAATACCCAAATCTAGTATAACCTGATTCGTCTTAATCTATTATCAATATATGCTAAATCAATTAAATAGCTAAAATCTAGATTTACCTGTTCTCTTGGTGTTAAAAATAGAATAAGAATGGCTTAATACCCAACTAAGAAATATTAAGTCATTCTCATTTTTATTTTCCTGAAGTTTTATCTTCGCTAGTTGTTTCAGCAACTTTCGCTCTAATATCTTTTGCCGCCCCTGCAGATTTTTCTTTAACGGTTTCAGTAATATCTTTTGCCGCATCCGCCGTTATATCTTTTACTTCTCTAGCCTTTTGTTTTAGCTCTTCAGCCTTTACCTTAAGGGTAGCTTCTAAATCTTTTGCCACATCTGCAGACTTTGCTTTTACCAATTCATTTACATCATGTGCTGCATCAGCAGATTTAGCTTTAACATCTGCTGTCTTTTCTTGAACTAATACCTTTACTTCTTGCGCTGCATCAGCGGATTTAGCCTTCACATCTTTTGCTTTTTCTTTAGCCAATATCTTTACTTCTTGTGCAGCATCAGCAGTTAAATCTTTTACAACACTAGCTTTAGACTTAGCTAATTCTTTTACATCCTTTACAGCATCTCCTAATTGATCTAAAAACTTCATGTTAATTCCCTCCAAATAATTTTGTAATGAATGCCTTTTCTCTTTCAATTACAGATTAAAATTAAATAAAATCTTACTTTTATATCATTAAATCACAATGCATTCAAATTATAAAGAGTGTTCACGCATCTTCATGTTACTATTAAAATCATTTTATAGCACCATCTATTAATGATAGTGCCTTTAAAAACTAATGTACTTCATTCAATAGTATTTTAAGATAATCACGTCTACTATTTAATATTCTATCAATATAAATAGTCCGATCTAAATAACGGTAAAAACTTAAATAATTATGACAAAGCAAATATCTATATTCAATTTTACTTCCCATGTTTATCAATAATCGCTGTCCCATTTCTGGAAAAGCTCTTAAAGAATCATTCGTAGTCACTATATCCGAAATAGTTTTCTTAGCTAACTCAATATCCCCGGTTTCTTCTTCTATAAAGGATTTTATTTTAAGCAAATCTTCTCGTGCTTTAGGTGCATAACTAATTTGATGATCCATAGTTAAATCCCCAATTCACTCTTTAGTTGCTCTGATGAAATCCACCCTTGTTCTTCACCAGATTTGCGACCGGTCTCTAAAGCGCCCATAAGTTTTATCGTAGCCATTACACGTTCATAGTCTTGAATATCCATAATTGCATATCGACCTCTACCATTTTTAGTTAAGAATACGGGACTATCTATAGCAACATCACGCAATACTTCAGAATAATTACGTAAATCTGAAATAGGTTTTATATTCGGCATACTATCACCTCCAAGAAACTTTAGTAATATAACACTCATTTTTCAAATGTCTTATTATTATTGTAGTTAAATTATCATGCAAATTCAACAATAAATTTTACAGCATTATATAAACGAATAAATTGTAACCTCACTATACATACCATTCTCACTTCCTCGTCACATAGTTATGATATAATGCATATATTAATTACGCCCACACAGGAGGTCTACATGTACAAATATATTACAATCTTAGGCGCTGCAGGCCAAATTGCACAACGCTTAACGGCGACGTTATTAACATATACAGATATGCACATCACATTATATGGACGTCAATTGAGCACACGCATTCATCCCGAAATATTAGAACACGAACAGATAACCGTTATCGAAGGATCCTTTCAAAATCCTAAAAAATTAGAGGAAGCCGTTAAGAATACAGAAGTCGTATTCCTTAGTGCCATGGAAACGGGCAGTGATATGGCAGCTATTGTGAAAGCACTTGCTCGCCAAAACATTCGTCGCATCATCGGCTTATCCATGGCTGGCTTATCTGGTGAATTTCCAACAGCTTTAGAAAAATTTACCTTCGATAGTCTACCAATTAGCTATGTACAAGGCGAACGTCAGGCGCGCAACGTATTACGAGAATCCAATCTGAACTACACGATTTTACGTCTACCTTGGCTCTATAACAATATGGAGAACACAAATTATGAATTAATCCCTGTAGGGGCTCCATTCAACGACGCACAAATTACACGAGAAGCTGTGGTAAAAGCCGTGTATGATATCCTACACGTTGAAGATGAAACGCCACTCAGCCGTGCCAGTATTGGTGTGGGTGAACCGGGTACACACTACGATAAACCATCGTTTTTATAAGCTACCATATATTAGGAGATATCTATGGGAAATTCAAATGATACAATCATCCTAGAAAGTAAAACATATAATAAATTAAAATCCCAGTTAGAAATATTAACCGCTCTAGTGGAAGGACAAAATGATATCATTCAAGGACGTACAACAACCATAGAGGAAACTTTTAATAGTATTGATAAAATGATACATCAATTAGACTAACCTAATATTAATATCCTTACGGTTTATAAAACTATAAAATTCATTCGGTATACATTTCTTACTTAAGAAAATGTATACCGATTTTTTATACCTATAATTTATGGTTATTTATGTAGATAAACAACGTTATTTACGCTATACTAATAACAGAATTAAGATACACTAATAAACAGGTAAGGAGATATCATGAATCGCATTGTTGTTATAGGTAGTTGCAACATGGATATTGTGGTCCTCGCGGATAAGCGTCCCGCAGCAGGCGAAACAATTATGGGCAACGAATTGCACATCGCTCACGGTGGCAAAGGTGCAAACCAAGCGGTTGCTGCCGCTCGCCTAGGCGCAGAGGTTACCATGGTAGGTTGCATCGGAGAAGATGCATACGGCCAAATGATTTTGGATAACCTCAAAGAAAATCATATCAATACAGACTACATCGTTACGGTTCCAAATACTACAACTGGCACAGCCCACATCACATTGGCTGAAGGTGACAATAGTATTATTGTTATTGCAGGTGCTAATGCTAAGGTGGACCAATCTGTCGTAGATAATGCTTGGTCTGCTATCGAACAAGCAGATCTTGTAATGGTACAAAACGAGATTCCTATTCCAACTATCGAATATATCGTTCGTCGTTGTCACAATGCTAATGTAAAGGTCCTCTTAAATCCGGCTCCAGCGGCGGACCTCAATCCTGAATGGTTAGAATTAGCAACCTATATCACGCCAAATGAACATGAGTTATCTGCCCTCTACCCTAACCAATCTACAGAGGAAACATTGTTAGCAAACGAAAACAAAATCATCGTTACTCTTGGCAGTAAAGGCGTGGGCTATGCCTACAACGGCGAAATCCACACCGTATCTGGTTTCAAGGTAGAACCAGTAGATACAACAGGCGCAGGCGATACCTTCAACAGTGCCTTTGCAACAGCTATCGTCAATGGTAAAAGCTTAGCCGACGCATTGCACTACGGTAACGCAGCTGCGGCCCTCTCCATCCAACGTTTAGGCGCCCAAGGTGGCATGCCTACGAAGGATGAGGTCGACGCATTCTTATCAGATAAATAGTGGGGAGCTGACTAGGACTTTAAAAGCTCCACCGGCCGGGTCTGACTACGGCCTACGGCCTTCGCAGGGCCAAAGTCGCTTTGAAAGTCCTAGTCAGCTCCAACAAACATTTACCTAATAACGAATACTTTCGACCTCTATATAATAAAAGGAACAATGAACGAGGCTTTAGCAGCCTCATTCATTGGAATGAAAGGAATTTATATGCAACGACACGGTATTTTAAATAGCCATATTGCTAAGGTGCTTGCTGATTTAGGTCACACAGATACAATTTGTATCTCCGACTGCGGATTGCCAGTACCCGAAGGAGTTCAAAAGATTGACTTAGCCTTAGATTTTGGTGTACCAAGCTTCGAGCAAGTGGTATCCATCATCGCTAAGCATATGAAATCCGAAGCGATTCATGTGGCAAAGGAAATTAAGGAAAATAATCCTGAAGCTTATGACTTCTTGGAGTCTACCTTCCCATCCAATCAATACGAATGGATTGAAACGAGCCATGAAGCTTTCAAAGAAGCAACAAAACAATGCAAATGCATTATTAGAACTGGTGAAGCATCTCCGTATGCGAACATTATCTTGCGTGCCGATTGTATTTTCAGCGATCGTCCCTAGAGCAATAGATTAAGATATACTTTCACCAATCATATAGGAGTAGTTATGGAAATTGTTATGTCAGGCATTGCAAAGGCATTTGGTACAAACCAAGTACTACGCGATGTAAGTATTACCCTCAAGGAGGGCGAGGTTCACGCCTTGATGGGCGAAAACGGCGCCGGCAAGTCCACCCTCATGAATATCCTTACGGGCATTCACAAGGCAGACGCTGGTAAAATCACCATCGATGGCGTAGAGCGCACCTTCCCGAACCCGAGAGAGGCCGAGCTAAACGGTGTGGCGTTCATCCACCAAGAGCTCAACATTTGGCCAAATCTAACATTGTTAGAAAATCTATATTTAATGAGACCGAAGCGCAATAAATTCGGTATGCTCGATAAAAAAGCGATGCTCGAAGAAGCACAAAATACGTGCCGCGAACTAGGTATCGAATTGCCGCTCACAACGGAAGCAGGTCTTTGCTCCGTCGGTCACCAACAGATGACGGAAATCCTTCGTATCTTGATGTTAGATGCCAAGGTTGTCATCATGGACGAGCCGACAGCAGCCCTCACAGAACGTGAAACGGCGACATTGTTCAAAATGATGCGCAAAATGAAAGCCCGTGGCGTGGCAATCGTATATATCTCTCACCGTATGGAAGAGGTATTTAGCGAATGCGATACCATCACGGTTATGCGTGATGGTCACACCATCATTACAAAACCAACTGCTGAGATTTCTGTAGATGAAGTGGTACGCCACATGGTAGGTCGTTCTATCGACGAGTTCTACCCTGCTCGTACAACTACACCAGGCGAAGTTGTGATGAGCGTCGATAACCTCAAACCAGAAGGTTTCGACAACGAAATCTCCTTTTCATTGCGCAAAGGCGAAATCCTCGGCGTAGCAGGCCTTATGGGCGCTGGCCGTACAGAAATCATGCGCGCTATCTTTGGTGTAGATAAACACAATGGCGGTACCGTAACAGTTAACGGATCCGTTCTCAATTGTAAAAAACCAGAAGATGCCATCAAAGCTGGCATTGCTTTCATCACAGAAAATAGAAAGAGCGAAGGCTTGATCCTCGATTTCTCCATCGGTTCCAATATTACATTGCCGAACCTTGGCGACATTTGTCCATCTCATGTGCTGGATAAGGGCAAGCTCAATTCCTTTGCTAACGAATTGTCTAAAAAGCTAGGCGTTAAAACACAATCTATTCACGAACCGGCATCGTCCCTATCTGGTGGTAACCAACAAAAGGTGGTTATCGCTAAATGGGTTGGTAAAAAGCCATCCATTATCATCATGGACGAACCGACACGCGGTATCGATATCGGTGCGAAACGTGATATTTATGATTTAATGAACGAATTAACGAACGATGGTGTGTCCATTATCATGGTGTCCTCTGAGTTACCTGAAGTGCTCGGCATGAGCGACCGCGTTATGGTCATTCATGAAGGTCGCGTAGCAGGTATCTTGGACCGCAGCGATGCAACACCAGAATCGATTATGACATTAGCCACAGGAGGACAATAATGGACAGCAAAGCTCTACAATATGTGAAAAAATTAGGCCCCCTCATCGGCCTCATCCTATTATTTATCATTATCTCTGTCATGAACGACAGTTTCCTTGAATTCTCTAACTTGCGTAACTTGTTACGCCAAGTATCCATCAATGCGATCATCGCCTTTGGTATGACCTTCGTTATCTTAACGGGCGGTATCGACTTATCTGTTGGTTCCATCCTTGCCCTCTCTAGTGCAGTAATGGCCAACCTCATCGTAACTGGTACTGACCCTGTATTGGCTATCGTATTAGCCGCCGGTGCAGGTCTTGTATTGGGCGGTATTAACGGTCTCGTTATTACTTATGGCCGCGTAGCTCCATTTATCGCTACCTTGGCGACCATGACAATCTACCGTGGTGCGACACTAGTATTCACAGACGGTAACCCAATCTCCGGTCTTACACAAGATCCTCTATTCCACGGCTTTGGCCAAGGGGATATTGCAGGCCTTCCAGTTCCAGCCATCACAATGTTCCTTGCTTTCATCATCCTCTGGTTCGTATTGAGCCGCACATCCTTAGGCCGTAAAACATACGCCGTAGGTGGTAGTGAAAAGGTTAGTTACATTGCTGGTATCAAGATTGACCGCGTTAAAATCTTCGTGTATGCCTTGACTGGTATGCTCTGTGGTATCGCTGGTGCAATCATCACTTCTCGTCTTAACTCTGCACAACCTACAGCAGGTGCAGGCTACGAACTTGACGCTATCGCAGCAGTAGTTCTTGGCGGTACAAGCCTTGCTGGTGGTCTTGGTCATATCGTTGGCACATTAATTGGTGCCCTAATTATCGGTACCCTCAACAACGGGTTAAATATTCTCGACGTTTCCAGTTTCTATCAACAAGTTGTAAAAGGTATTGTTATTTTACTGGCTGTTCTTGCAGACCGTAAGAAAGCCTAGGAGGTTCCTATGAAAAAACTATTGTTACTGTTGGCGATGGCCGTTATGGTTATCGGTCTTGTAGCAGGCTGTGGTAAAAGCGCTGATAACGGTGGCGACAAAAAATCCGGCACTATTGGCTTCTCTGTTTCCACATTGAACAACCCATTCTTCGTATCTATGAAAGAAGGCGTTGAGGCTCAAGCTAAAGCGCTTGGTCTTAAAGTTAAAATCGTTGATGCTCAAAACGATCCTGCAAAACAAGCAAATGATATTTCCGACTTGATTGAAAGCGGCGTTTCCGTATTGATCATCAACCCTGTAGACTCTGCAGCTATCTCTACTTCCGTAGAAGCAGCAAACGCTAAAAACATTCCTGTAATCACTGTTGACCGCTCTGCTGACAAAGGCAAAGTAGTAGCTCATATCGCTTCCGATAACGTAAAAGGCGGCGAAATGGCAGCTCAACTAATCGTTGATAAAGTAGGCAAAGCTGCAAAAGTAGCTGAAATCGAAGGTATCCCTGGTGCTTCCGCAACTCGTGAACGCGGCCAAGGTTTCCACAACGTAGCTGACAAAGACTTAACAGTAGTAGCAAAACAAAGCGCTGACTTCGACCGTACAAAAGGTTTGAACGTAGCAACAAATATCTTGCAAGCTAACCCAGACGTACAAGCTATCTTCGCTCATAACGACGAAATGGCATTGGGCGCTATCCAAGCAGCTAAATCCGCAGGCAAAACAATCTTCATCGTAGGCTTCGACGGTACTGCTGACGCAGACAAAGCTGTTCAAGACGGCACATTGGCTGCAACGATTGCTCAACAACCAGACCAAATGGGTAAAATCGCTATCGATACAGCTCAAAAAGTTATCAAAGGCGAAGCTGTAGAAGCTAAAATCCCTGTAGATCTTAAAGTTGTTACAAAATAATTGTATATAGAAACTGGGTACAGAAAAAGAGTCGCATCATATGGTGCGACTCTTTTTAATTGCTAAATTATAGAACATTAGGAGATAGGGGCTCGAATACATCCCCTTCTACAAAATAGAACAGGCCTGTTCTATTTTTTTAGTACCCCTATATCCCCTTTCTGAGAATTAGTACAGGCCTGTTCTAATTCTGAAACCACATATATAAGCTACTTTGAAATTGGTACAGGTGTGTACTAATTTATAAAATATATAGCTATTATATGCCTACTTCAATAATTTTTTAAATTTATGCAATATAAACTAAATTTCTTTAGGTTCTCGCTCAAGAAAAACTTTGAAAAACTCAATAAACTTGGGTAAATACGTTTGGTCTAAGCTTTCAATAGTCATCTTACACTCGTAATTATACTCACATATAACAACATTGATGTTAAGACCACCTTTGGAATCTAATGTAAATATAAGTTTATTGCCACCGTTACTCAGATAATGGCGAAAACTCGCTTTTCCTTTACAAGTTTGATTCATGTCGACAAGCTCATTATAACCTCTATGTATCCCCCACCAATCACCGGTATCAATGATAGCTGAGCAACAATGATTCCCTTGTTTGATATAAATACCAAAGGCTCCAAAAGGAGATAGTTGTGTATTCATATCAAATGCTATTGTTAAATTAGATTCATTTACAATTTCATACATTATCATTACTCTCCGTAAACAACTTTATCTGAGTTTATTATAGCATCCAATCTAAAAGCTAATAAACTCAGATAATCTGAGTTGTAACTACATCCATAGAAAGGTTTTTTCTTATGCTATAATGAGCATATATAAAACTCAAAGGAAAGGAGGATTCACATGGAGTATGTATTACTCAACAAGGATACCCCTCTCTTGCAGTTTCGCATCGAGAGGCACGAAGACGTTGTCAACTTAACCACATTGGTTCGCATGGATATTTCTAATTTAACAATCATAGATAATGCGACATTACCAATAAATATGCAACCTACCATAAAAGGACTAAAAAACTGGTTATTACAACGCAAGATTCCAAATAACCGTGCATTTGTTGAAAATTTATTAGATGCCATTGCAGATACAGAGAATCCCTATCGGTATTTAGATGTGACCTATGGTCTATCTCTAAATGATACATTTTGGGTAAAACCAGCGCATGCTACTATTTCATGGTCAGATGTTAATTTATACGACAATTCATTTAGCGAAACTGTAGCAGGCATCGCTTTCACAGGTGAAGATAGTCATATACAAGGCATTGTAACAACCCCAGAATACACGACAAACGGCATGCTCCGTAAATGTTGGCATCGTGAAAATGATGTCATTTATTTATATAAAGGTTCAACACCTCGCTATGCCAATGGAGGGCTTGAGGCACTCAGTGAAGTATATGCTAGTCAAATTGCAGCAGCTATGGGGTTAGCACATGTGGAATATAAACTCACTACATTCCACGACCAACTAGTTAGTGCGTGCCCTCTATTCACATCGGAACAGGTCGGATACATGCCTATATCTGGTCTTCTAAAAGAAACGATATCTCGTGACGAACTTATGTTATATGACACACAGCACGATATAGCTAGCTTGTACGGTATTATCCCATTTTCTGATATGATGGTATTTGATGCACTCATTCATAATACTGATCGACACCTCAACAATTTTGGTGTTCTCATCGATAATGAAAGCAATCGTATCCTAGGTCCTGCACCTTTATTTGATCATGGAAATTCATTATTCTACAATATAACTAACGATGAATATGCCGATTTAAATGGTGTGAAAGATATCAGTTTTTGGGGACTCTCCTTTGATACATTGGCAAAATTATATCTTCACGATTCGCACCGTGCCATGTTAACACCATTACTAAATTTTAAATTTAATCGTATTCCATCAGATATATTAACAGATGCAAAATTAGATATATTAGAATCCTATATCCAACAACGATCTGCTTATTTCATACGTTTACTCGACGAAAAATACATCAATTTTATTCATCCCAATATAGCTCAACAATAGCAAAAGAGGCTGTCAACAATGACAGCCTCTTATTACATTTTGAACAACCCCTACTACAAAATAGAACAGGCCTGTTCTATTTTGTAGTACCCCTATATATCCTTTCTGAGAATTAGTACAGGCCTGTACTAATTCTGAAACCACATGTATAGGACGTTCTGAGATTAGAACATAAAGTTCACGTCTGTACGCCAGTAATCACCTAATTTATTACCGTCCATGTCTTTATTGCCGAAGCCATAGTAAGCACCGATGGATACATTTTGGAATGGTACGTAGTTTACATTAGCTACAAAGCCTTTAAAACCATTACGTACATGAGCAACGCCCTTAGTATCCACATAGTGTTGATTGTAGAAGCTATAGGCCGGTGCAAAGGCACTACTGAAGACAGGCGAGTTAGCTTCTTCATAGTAATATTGACCACGTACGCTATAAGTACGAGCTTTACTAATATTGTAATTACCATAACCTACACTAGCCATCCAAGCTTGGGAATTGGATATGCCTGGTGCTGTAAGCCATTCGCCGAATACGTTCCAACGGTTGAAGTTCATATTCGCGTTAAGGCCCCAAATATTTTTGTACGGGGAATCGATAAAGGATTTAACTTGTTTACCTGTAGCCGCATCAATGTCTTGACCTTGGTATAATTTACCATTATGGAATCGGCCATACATACCGCCAAGGGTAACATGTTTGTTAAGTTTACCTTTCACTTCTAGCATAGCTGCAGAGATAGTATTTTCCTTATTTTGGTACGTACCTGCACCACCCCACCAGTAACCATAGCTAGCGGATACATCTAGCTTACCATGTTTATACATGAGGCGCGCCCCATCGATGAGGTCATCATACATGAGCCCTAGTGCAGGCGTATAAAGTTGACGACCTACGCGCAATGTTGTGTCCTTGCCAAAATGATGATCTACATAGGCAAGATTTACTTGAGCTATATTAGCATTGCTATTGCCGAGCTCACCGGAACCTTGTACACGAACAACGGCATCGGTTTTATCATTGACCTTAGCATTAAAAATCACACGCGCCCGATAATCAAAGGCGGAATGCTTTCCATAAGCATACGCATCATTTTTCAATTGGCTGCCGCGATAACGTAAACGGTAATTACCGGTTACCTTTACATTGCCCACTTGATCTTCTAATTTTGCTACACGCACGCCCAATGTATTGAGTTCATTACTAAATTCATCGGCCAAGCGATTGATCATAGCTTGTTGTTCTGCATTAGCGCGGTCTTGATTCGCCATGGCTTTCGCTACCATTTGAGCCATTTCATAGCGTGTAATATCTTTATTGCCTTTGAAAGTCCCATCTGGATAACCATTAATAATACCGGCAGATGCCAATTGTTCTACTGATTGATAGGCCCAACTAGAAGGCTCTACATCACTAAATGGATTGGCTGCATAGGCACTGACAGAACCCAATACAAAACAAGAAACTAAACTTGCTACTAATTTTTTATTCATAGAGATAACCCACTCTCATCTATACACAAACAAAATATATGAATCTATATGCTCTACACCGCATCATCATACTATATAACATGCGATACACGTATTAAAGATACCGCCTATTCATGAGGTGTTGTATAGTTAATATCTTGTGCCTTGTAGCTTTCACCATGAGCCAATACATGAACGATGGTTTCTAATGTGGCACGCACAGTTTCAACAGCCATACTTGGTTGATTTGGTTTATCCACCACTTGAGATGGCAAGTACGGAATGTGCATAAAACCAGCCTTGATATTGCCCTTTTGTGCCGCATAATGGCATACACCATACATCAAATGATTGCATACAAAGGTACCAGCCGTATTAGAAACTTTTGCAGGAATGCTCGCTTGATGCAATGCATTGACGATATTTTTAATAGGCAATGTAGCAAAGTACGCACTAGGCCCATCAGCTACGATTGGCTCATCCTCTGGTTGATTGCCTGCATTGTCTGGAATGCGGAAGTCATCGCAGTTAATAGCAACTCGTTCCACTGTAATATCTGGACGGCCCCCTGCTTGACCTACACATAGAATAAAGTCTGGCTTACATTGTTCAGCCGCTGCTTTCACAGTATCAACAGAAGTATAACGTACAGTTGGCACCATTTGAGTTACCACCTTGTAATCGCCATCAGTATAACCATCCATCGTTTTTACAGCTTCCCATGCAGGATTAATAGGTTCGCCACCAAATGGATCAAATCCAGTAATTAAAATAGTTTTCATCATAACACCTCATAAGGATATTTCAAAAGATTGTTCATCCACAGAACAAGGTCTTAAATAAAATAGTACATCAATAGGATGTTCAACACGAGCATAATCAATGCAATTGGAAGTTGAGCTTTAATAACACCGTATTGATCACGCATTTCAAGAAGCGCTACCGGTACAATGTTAAAGTTGGCAGCCATAGGTGTCATCAAGGTACCGCAATAGCCAGCAAGCATTGCAATAGCACCAATAGCAGCTGGGTTTGCACCATGGGCTACAACGAGCATTGGAACACCGATGGCACTTGTAATCATCGCAAAGGCTGCAAAAGCATTACCCATGATCATTGTAAAGATGACCATACCGATGCAGTATGCTACAACTACGAGGAATACATTATCTGCAGGCACCACACTAGCTACAGCACTAGAGATAATTTTACCAACGCCAGCCAAATTAAATAGATAGCCTAGGGCCGCTAATAATTGGGACAAGATAGCAGTCCAACCGATAGCATCGATAAGACGACGACCTTCATGGAAACCTTGGTTAAATGAACCCTTAGTGATGTAAAGAGCAGCGCACATTGCGATGATGGCCGCAATACCAAGACCTACAAGAGCGCCTAATTTAGTAAAGAAGCCAATGATAAATGTGATGATACCAACAAGCAACGCTGGTACGAAAATAACATTACCAATACGAACTGCTTCGCCTTTTTTGAATTCAATAGGAGATTCAAAGTAATGACCTTTGCCGAGTTGTTTTACCAAGACGATAGCAGCCATGGCGATAACGAGCCAGCCATTTATTTCCTTTGATAGATAAGAGCCAAAGATAAAGGACACGCTGTACAAGAGCCAGAATAAACCTGTACCAATGCGATATTTATGTTCTTTATCAAGGAATGATTGAATGGCAAAGATAAATAGAATAATCCCTACGAGAAGATATACATAATCTAAGGGCTGCATTTTATAGATAAGTTCTAACATATTATTCAGCCTCCTTCTTTAATTCTTCTGGTGTAACAAGGATATTAAATTCATTAGGTACTAATTTACCAGCTTTCATATCCTCTTCGTCACGAGCTACAGAGGCTTGAATTGTTTTATCAAAGATAATAAAGCGAATGAAGTTAACGATATAGGCACAAACAGCAGTTGGCAATCCGTATAACACCATATCTGTTAACTCTACAGAATAGCCTAATTGTTCCATAACACCTTTGATAAGCAATAACCCCCCAGCAGCAAGGAACAAGTTTTGACCGAAGAAATTGCCTGTATTATCTGCAGAAGCAGCTATACCACGCACCTTATCAAGGGTACGTTGAGATACTGGGCG
Organism: Veillonella sp. ICM51a; assembly: GCF_000524355.1. NCBI lineage: Bacteria > Bacillati > Bacillota > Negativicutes > Veillonellales > Veillonellaceae > Veillonella > Veillonella sp. ICM51a. Next base: position 8,618 of record NZ_JAPX01000011.1, on the reverse strand, counting down.
ACCTTGAGCTACTGCAGCTTCACTCATAGGTGCGATCAACGGACGTACCATGGCAACCATACCGGACATGTTAATACCAAAAGCTACAGTTACTTGGCGCACAAATAAGTAAATCATAAAGATACGACCAGCCGTAGCAGCGTTGATCTTGCCAATCAAAATTTCTGCCCGTTCACGTAAACCATGACGTTCCATAAGACCAATAACAGGTAAAATCAAAATAAATAATGACATATAACGATTTTTAACGAAAGCCTCCCCAATGGCACCAACGATATCGTTGATACTGAGACCACCTGCAAGGCCCGTTACAAAACCTGCGGCTACGACAACTAACAAGGCATTAAAGCGCAGCATCAGACCGATGACCATCACTAAAATACCAGATAAGACTAACATAGTCTCACATCCTTTCAATAAACCATCTACCATTCAAAACGAACGCATAGATATGACATACATGTATATATTATATATCCAAATGTAAAAATTCTGCACTATCTTGTACAAAAAAATACACCTCACGAGGAATATCCTCACGAGGTGCTTGTATTAGTTATATCAAGTCTTTTTTAAACAATACCGTTGTATGTTGTTTTCCTCTAAAATGTACTTTATCATAAGCTTTAAATCCAAAGGATTCATACATCTTAGGCAACCATGGGTGCTCTTTAGCCGTCCCCAATGTAACAGCTGGTGTCTTAAATTGAGTTTTTAACAACTCTTCTGCATAACCAAGTGTTTCCCGTGCATAGCCTTTGCCTTTGAAAGCTGGTGCTGTTACGAAATGGGCAATATGTGGAAATTTATCCGGTGTAGAGTATTTAACCCATGGCATGCAGAATGTAATAGAGCTCACTAATTGTCCGTCAATATACAATCCATATACAGGATAGTTTTCAATCCACTCTTTAGATTCTTCTTCGGTAAAATCGATGGCATCAAAGGTGATTGGAAAATCTTTAATAGCTGCATAACCATCAATTAAAACCTTATGGTATTCCGCTGTATCTTCTACTGTTAATTGTCTGAATTCTTTCATTGTCTTGCCCTCATTTTATATCTTTATCAAACTACTATATTTATATTTTATACATATATTCTGTATATTTATTATCATAAACGTAATTATACTCCTATATGTATCTAAATGCAATAATTTTACATAAATATTTGATGAAGTTTTATAAGCTTTATAATAAAACAAAAACAGGATGCATCACGAGGATACATCCTGTTTTGGAGCTTTCACAAGCTCGAGGGGAAGTTATAGTCAATGTATTATTGGCTAATACGGGAACCATATACGTCGCGTTGGTTTTTAGGTTCGTTGTTAACGCGAACACGTTCTGTTTTATGACGGTCATTATCGCCACCAGAAATACGGTCAACACGGTAATGGTTAAGACGAATATTTTGTAATTCAGGTTGGAATTCGTCCATAGCACGACGCATGTTATCATCGATAGGTGCACCGTTTTGAAGAGCACGGTACAACATAGTTGCGAATTCGTAACGAGTCATTGTTGCATCGCCTTTGAATGTGCCATCAGGGTAACCAACAAGGATACCATTACCAGCCAATTGGCTAATGTATTGGTAAGCCCAGTGATTGCGAGGAACATCTGGGAATTCAGCAGTTTTGCTAGGATCGATTGCATGTGGGTTCAATACTTGTAACAAGTTATTGTATTTATTTTCAATATCTTGAAGACGTGCGTTCAATTCAGCAATTTCACGGCCCATAGCTACACGGGAACGAGATTCAGGTGCACGTTTGCCAAGACGAATGGATACACCTGCATTTAATTGAGGATTACCATTACCTACTGTGCTACCGATGGAGAACATTGTGTCTTCATTAGGACGGTAGAAAGCACCCAATGCAGCAGAGTTAGCATTATGGTAGTGACCATAACCAGCAGCTACTGTCCATTTATCATCTGGGTTAAAGTCTAATGGATGTAACGCAGCCAATGCAGCAGAACCTGCACCTACTTTATTAACGCGTTGTTCTACATCGCCGACACGGTTAGTCAAGTTAGTAATGTTATTGTTGATGGTACCTGGTGTAGAGTTATCGATTTGATTTTGTAAATCCTTTGCTACAGAGAACAATTGACTACCATTTACAGCATCTGTAGATGTAGCAGAGATTTCGCCTGCTGCTACGTTCTTAATTTGACGTTCTTGACCAACTTGACCTACAGAAACAGAGCCTTTAGTTGCAGAACCTACACCAGCAAAACCACCATATGTATGAGTTGCGATTGGAGCACCACTTGTAATGCTAGTTGTTGTGATAGAAGCATTATTTACAGCTGTTGCCGGAGCAGATTGAGATTGGAAGCCAATAGCAACCGAATTTGCATCAGTCGCAACGGAGTGGTCACCAATTGCCATAGCATGGTCAGCTGTAGCATGTGCATCAGAGCCAAAAGCATTAGCACGTAGACCTCGAGCTTGTGCACCCGCACCATAAGCCTGTGCATGGTCACCAGAAGCAATAGCGGAAGAACCGATTGCATTAGTATGTGCACCAGTTGCCTGTGCACTAGAACCAATTGCATTTGATTTGTATCCAGCAGCTTGCGCTTCATAACCAATAGCTTGAGAACGAACTTCAGATGCATTTGCACGTGTACCAATTGCAGTAGACCAAGTACGTTCAGCATCTGCAGCGTGGCCGATAGCAATAGCTTCACTCATTTTAGCTTGAGACCCATTACCTACTGCTAATGCAGAACTACCTAATGCAGTATTTTCGGAACCAATAGCTACAGAATTAGATTTCCAATCTCCTGGACGTAATGTTGCACTATCTGGTTCGTTATCATAATCACGATCACGGAAATTAGAAGTCGATTCACCTACAGTGTTTTTATAACCATAGCCAATAGCATGTGTACCATTAATAACATTGCTATCACCAAATGCTTGTGCATAAGAGCCTTCTACAGTATTGCCATCACCAAATGCGTTAGCTTGGTCACCATTAACTGTATTTTGGTTACCATAAGCACTGCTAGAACCAGTAGCACTTGTAATACTATTACCTTGACCAACTGCGATGCTAGTAGCTGTACCAGATGCAACAGTACCATAAGAAACACTATTGTGCGTAGTATCTGGAGACTCTGTTGCATTACCTGCTGCAAAAATAAAACCTTGTGCAGTTTGGATTTCAGCCGCACTAACAGGCGCCACTGCGGATACGCCTACAGCAGCTGTAGCAGCCAATACTGCAAACGCTAATTTTTTGGAATATTTGTTTTCTCTCATCTTACACCCTCACTAAATTAAAATCCTTAACAATATACAATACAATTTTTCAGCCTCTCTATTCGCCTCTCTCTTTAGCCTAACCTAAATATATTTTTTCTCTTCAAAAATAACATCTAAGTCAGTTTAAGAAAAATTTATATTGTTAATTACTTGCACAGCATATCAAAATTTTACGATATGTACAAGCTTTTTTTCCATATAAAGTTCATTAATAACTCTTCATATACATTAAAAATAGCTTGATTGCCATTGTTCTTCAACATATTCATATACTCATCAATTTTTATGATAAGTTTAAAAATTGGAAAATTTTATGTACTTTTACTATAATAGACTCTTTTACTTATAAATAATCAATGTTTTAATAAGATACAACAATCTTATACACACCATCTCCATTCTACTTTCATGAATTTAACGTGAATCACATATGAATACTATCTATATGCTATATTGAATTATTAAGTATTTTTATGTATTTTTATATATTCTCAATATCTACTTCCCTTTGAAATAAAACATGTACTTTTTTTACTTTTTTTAAATTATTTATAAACCGATAATTTTCACTTAATTCTTATCGGACTCATTAATCCTTTAATCCCAAAACCCACATATCAAATTTATCAATTTACATTTATATACATACAGTATATAATTAAACCAAATAGTATATATCTTATTTCGTAATATATAAAGGAGAGGGTATTATGGAAAAAGTAAACCAACGTGGAAAGTATTTATTCATTGCTGGTATTATTAGTTTAATTATTGCCATCGTAATCTTATTTGTTATTCCAGATCCATCAGCTAACAATGTGGAGATTGCCAAAAAAGCTACTAGTGCAATGCAAGCGGCACAAGAAATCTCTAAAAACAATCAAACAAGTATTTTAATGCATACAATTGGTATGGGGCTCTTAGGTTTCGGTATCACCGGAACTGTGGGTGGTTTTATTCTTAAATCTATGAAGAAAAAACAATAGAATATCAAATATAAAAAGGTGTTACTACATCCCCTATTGAAACAGTACTAGCTGTTATCAATACAACGAGGATGTGTAACACCTTTTTATTATCTATTTGATGTATTATAAAAGAACCATCAAACCTATTTAACACGTTTCATAATTAGCAATGCCAATATAATCCCTAATGAGGATGTCACAAATTGTGGCCAACTAGATACAAAGAGCATAGCATTTACAATCTTTGGTGGAAGTTGGAACAAAGAGAAAAACAACGAATATCCACCAAATAGAACACCTGCTTTCACCAATGCAGCCACAATGATAAGTAAAAGTTTTTGTTTATATTGCAACCAATGTGCGACTAATACATAGGCTGTCGTGCCTAATCCTGTAATAAAAATAAATGGTGGCAATGGTAACATGCCTTGTAAATGTGCTACAACTGGTGCAACCCAGGCAATAACAAGACCATTTTTCCATCCATAACGCCATGTGGCAAGCACAAATGTAGCCGATGTGATAGACCCAATAAGGAACATACTGATCTGATTCGGAATAAATGGAAACATAAGACGCAAACTTTGCGCTAACAAGGCTACGGCCAACAAAAGGCCGGTGCCTGTAATAGATTTTGTAGACATAAGAACCTCCTCTTATACGATATATACTTTACAAGAGGTACTTACCTCAAATACATATATTAAGCTTTCACAAAAAATAAACGTACCCGATCATATACCCAGTTATAGACATAGGTGTATACCAAGATAATCAATGTCATAGAAATATCCGTAATAAAAGCCATCCACAGGGTGATACTCATCATATACATAATCATTGGCACCGTAGCCGCCAATAATAGACCTTCAAACAATACAGCATGAATCGTGCGAATTACGGGACCTCGTGCCAATCGATCACCTGGTACTAATTTATCAAAGATCCAGTTAAATATGAAATTCCATATGACTGCAGTCAACGAAATTAATATCATCAACAACAATGGTTGCCCCTCATGAGGAATAAATTCAATGACTAGCATCCCGATTAAAATCGCACCCAGTTCAAATATTACTGATTGTATCGTACGTTCAAGAATAGACATATATACCTCGCGTTTATATGCAACCTCTATATGCGTTATTATAACACAATCTAGCGTTTCATTTTAGGTATGAAAAAGCCCTAATATATCTATCGAGCGACTTGCGAAGAACTGGAGCGCAGAGAGATATATTAGGGCTTTAAAACTAGCCTAAAAGTGGCATTACGAACTGAATCCATGGAATACCCACTACGATAAAGATAGCGAGGTAGATAATCCCAAAGATAGCACCTAATTTCCAGAATTCAGGACCTTTGTTATAGCCACTAGCAAACCAGATTGGGCTGTGACCAGTACCATATGGTGTGAGGATACCCATAATACCCATTGGTACTAACAGAATTAACATAACTTGAGCTGGATCAACACCAGGAATTTGAAGAATTAGAGTAGCAAACAAGCCTACCATAGCTGTTACATAAGCAGTGCCAGAAGCAAAGAAGTAACGAAGTAAGCAGAATGCTAATAACAAGCCAAGAACTGCCATTGTAGGATCTAAAGAAACCAAAGAACCACCAGCAGATTTAGCAAGCCATTCCAAGAAACCTACATTTTTAAGGCCAGAAGCCATAGGTACGAGTGTCGCAAACCAAGTCAAAACATTCCATGCTGGTTTGTTAGCAAGGAAGTCTTGCCATGTCATAATCTTAGTGAAAATCATCAAGATAATAACGATCAAAGCTGTTGTTGTAGGGTTTACTTTGAATGTAGAAGCACCAATCCACAGTACAAGAGCCAATACAGAAATTAAGGCCATGAAGATTTCACTGCGTGTCATGGAACCTAGTTTCTTATACTCATCCTTTGCCCAGGCTGCAATTTCAGGGGAGCCTTTCACCTCTGGTTTGCAGAATACATAGGTCAATAATGGAGTGATGATGAACAAGATAAGGCCTACTGGCAAGAATGCGAGGAACCATGTGCCCCAGTTCGCCGCTACGATGCCAGATTTAGCAGACAATTCTAGAGCCAATGGATTTGGCGCTGCACCAGTCAAGAAGATAGAGCTAGACACACATGTAGTTGCCAACGCTACCCAGTTCAAATAGGAACCAATTTTACGAGGGTTCTTATCTGGATAGGAGTCAAACATCGGACAAATACTAGATACGATTGGATAAATGGTACCACCAGAACGAGCCGCATTACTTGGAATAAATGGAGCCAATACAAGGTCCGTAATAGCGATAGCATAACCAAGACCTAAAGAGGACTTGCCAAGCTTTGCTACGAGGAACAAAGCAATACGACGGCCAAGGCCAGAGTTTTCATAACCAATACCAATCATGAAAGCGGCAAAGATCAACCATACGATGGCATTAGAGAAACCACTAAGGCCCCAGCTGATAGCTTGCGCATCAGTAATCGCCTTAGCGACACCGGTTGCTTTATCTACCACAGGGGCAGGACCAACCTTAAACAACATAGATACGGTAACTGCAATGATACCGATGAAAGCTGGTGGGATTGGCTCTAAAATCAACCCTACCACAAGGCCTGCGAAAATACTTACATAAATCCAAGAATTTGCGCTAAGACCTTCAGGAGCACCGATGAGCCATACAATAATAGCTACTACAAGCGGTGCGAATAATTTCCAATTCAACTTCATCAGAAACTCTCCTTACTACTTCAAAACAAAAATTGCAAAAAAATACCTATTTAGTATATCAAAAATTTTAATAAGATGATATAAACTCAATCATAACACTTATTAATTGATAATAAACTTTTAGTAATAAATTTCATCCTACTAGTAGTAGAAAACGGCACATTGTAGAACAAGGGACACATCACTAACTGATAGAGCGTGGTGGTCACTATAAAGAACTCTATGAAAACTATGCGGCAGGAATAAGAATTTAAAGCGAAAGAAACCCCTACACATGCTCGCTCCAGCTAGCTTAACGGACAAGGCCATTGGCCTTGTCCTACTAAAGTCGCTGTGCTTGTGTAGGGGTTTCTTTACGCTATGTACTAACAGACACTACTAAAGTCGCATACTTGTACAGGGCTGTCTTTTTACGTTCCATAAATTATTGGCACAGAGACAAAAGGGGCTGTTTTGTTACAGCCCCTTTATTTATCTATATCGATTAAATAAGAATAATAATCCTAGTATAATTGGCGCTCCAATATAGAGTCCCATATTAGGATATTCTCCCTTGAATTGTCAAGTCAAATGCAACTCTACTGAATGATAAACCTCGTATGGAGTTTTCCAATTTAAGCATTTGCGCGGCCTAAGATTTATTTCTTTCATTTTTGCTTCAACATAGCTATCTGATTGATTAATATCCACAGTTTTCGGGAAATATTCTCTAAGCAATCCATTGGTGTTTTCGTTTGTTCCTCTTTGCCAAGGATGATGTGGAAATGGAAAATAAAATTCTACTAAATTCAACTCCTGACTAATTTCTGCATGTTTAGAAAACTCTTTCCCTCTATCTGGAGTTATTGTTTCTAGAGGTTGATTTTTTAAAAGCTTAATCATCGCTTGTTTGACTAAAAATGCATTCTTTTTTGCAATTTTTTTACATAGCAGATACCTACTTTTTCGATCAGTTAATGTTACTAAGCAAGCCTTACCAGTCTGCCCCATAACTGTATCAGCCTCCCAATCACCTAATCGTTCTCGATTATTTGCAGGAGCTGGTCTATCTGTAATTAAATTACTAATTTGAATTTTTCCACGTCTTTCTTCATAATTTTTTGTATGACGACTTTTACCACGATGTCGTAGTTTGCGAACAACTCCTCTATTTCCATGTGATAATTCTTTTTCATCAAAACGACCATTATATATTTCCCTGTAAATTGTATTGTAACTAATAGTGAAGCTTGAATTTTCAAATTTCAATCGAGAGGAGATCTGTTCCGGAGACCATTGATGTCTCAAAAATAAATTCTTTACACATTCATATAGACTTGGATTATCTAGCTTTTTTCTTGGTTTACAATTAAAGCGTCTATTTTTATATCTGTCATGGGCTTCACAAGGTATGTACTCGCCATTTTGACTATTTCTTTTGATTTCTCTTGATATAGACGATTTATTTTTCCCAAGTAAAATTGAAATTTCTGTTTGATTTTTTCCTATATCAATAAAATGTTTTAGAATTTCGCGCTCTTTTAGTGTAAAATGAGTATAATGATTCATGGCTCCTCCTGATTTTTAGATGTCTTTGCAAACACTATTTTATCAGAAAGCCATGAATCTTTTTTAGTTGCACTTAGATTATAAATTCAAGGTAAAA
>NZ_JAPX01000010.1:0-7695 GCF_000524355.1 Veillonella sp. ICM51a | reverse complement strand
ACCAATGTATCTTGTAGTGTTTCAGTAGTTCTATCGAAAGTGACCTTTGCTAATTTGTATCTAGAATAGCCTAATGTCATCAGCAATATATTAAAAGTTATGTGTGTGCCATCATGCAATAGGAATTTAATATTCTCTTTCCAATCAACTTGAGCCTGTTCAGCTGGTGCGGTTTCAAAACGAATCGTATGCTGCATACTAGGCGATGTATGTTTTCTATCAAAATAGGATTGAAATACTGGTATCTTTAAAATATAACCGCGAAATGTAGAGTAAGCAGCTGTGAGTCCATGGTTATCTACCAAGTATTGCCACAAGACACGCTTATAATAAAATTGTTGGGGTGTATCATCAGATAATAAAGTCTGTATTACGTCATAAAATTTATCAATCATAGATGGTTTATGACGATGTGGATCAGGCGTTCCATTTTCATAATGAGATTTTATGGTGCGTCTATCATAGCCTAATTCACGACCTAGTAAACTATAATTAGGTTTCAAATTGCAAGCCTCCAGAATGTCTCTTAACATTGGTAAGTCTAATAATGATGTTACAGTAAATGAACTGTTAATAGCGTATACGTATTGCATGTTGTTATCACCTCAACTATAGTATCGGTGATACAATCAAAATTGTACATTCTTATATCATCATTTTTGTACATTCTTAGAGTATCATTTACATATTGTACTATTAAAGACGAGAATTTCTAGATCATCAACATCACATTTCTCAAATACAATCTTGGCCTTATGAGTTTGTTCATCACCATTCTCATAAGAAAAAATATAATCAAAGGTAAAAGTTAAATTACCATCTGCGTATGCTATTTTTTGGACCCTTGCATCATGGAGAGAATATTTGGGATACTCGCCAAAAGATTTTGTCGTTTTCATAGGACCTCTATTTTCAAACAACTGTTTAACCAAAATCTATAACTTAAAATCAGTATACCAATTTTTTTGTATAACATAAAAGGGGCTGTAACAAAACAGCTCTCAATCATTAATATTTAAATACCTAAAGTAAAAACCTCTTTATAAAATGCTATTATGTCTTTTGCATATTTCGCGGCCCGAGAAATGCCCAATCTTTTATAATAGTCAGCTACTATCTCTTGATGGTTCTTCAAGAGATCGAACTCAATTATATACAAAGCAATACTCATTTTAGAATATTTTCCTATTTCAATTGTAGTTGATACATCCTCCTCAGATATTTTCTCTCCTTTTGGAAATTCTCCATCAGGATACTCCTCAATAGTATCGTCACTATATTGCAAAAACTTTTTAGACCAAACGATAATATCTTTTCCATATTCTTCTATCATTTGCGCGTAAAACTGCACCATCTCTTTTTCTGAAAGCACCTTACAATTAAAGCCTTCTAGTAAGAATTGTCTCTGTCTTAATCGATTTTTTAGCTCTTCTACTTCAACACTTTGTACGTCTTGATTAAAGTTGTCGACACCTAGTTCTTTTATAATATCTAAATATATGTCACTAACTAAAAATTCTTTTATAGTTTCCATACCCTTATTTCCTTAAAGATATCTACTAGCAACAACAAAATAAATTAGAGCAACTACTACTTTCACAAAAGGCCTCTCACCATAACGATGAAAGGCCTTTGTATATGTATTCTTTAAATACGATGTTGTTCTAATTTTTATTCCCACTCAATTGTAGCAGGTGGTTTAGATGTAATATCGTACACGATACGGTTGATGTGTTGTACTTCGTTTACGATACGACGGGAGATTGTGTCCAATACGTCGTAAGGGATGCGCGCCCAGTCAGCAGTCATAAAGTCTGTTGTTGTTACACCACGCAATGCCAATGTGTAATCGTATGTACGGAAGTCACCCATAACGCCTACAGTACGTGTAGATGTTAATACTGCAAAGTATTGGTTGATACTACGATCAAGGCCAGCTTTTGCAATTTCGTCACGGAAGATGTAGTCCGCATCACGCAAGATGTCGAGTTTGTCTTTCGTGATTTCGCCCATTACGCGAATAGCAAGACCAGGACCTGGGAATGGTTGGCGCCATACGAGGTAATCAGCTAAGCCTAATTCAGAACCAAGTTCACGCACTTCGTCTTTGAAGAGATTACGCAATGGTTCGATAAGGCCTTTGAAGTCTACAACTGCAGGCAACCCGCCTACGTTGTGGTGAGATTTGATAACTTCTGCTTCACCAGTACCGGACTCAATAACGTCAGGGTAGATTGTACCTTGCGCCAAGAAGTCAACGGAGCCGATTTTACGACCTTCATCTTCGAATACACGGATAAATTCTTCGCCGATAGCTTTACGTTTCGCTTCTGGATCTTCAAGACCAGCCAATTTATCTAAGAAACGTTTTTCTGCATCGACGCGGATGAAATGCATGCCAGAATCTTTAAAAGCTGCTTCAACTTCGTCGCCTTCGTTTTTACGCATTAAACCATGGTCAACGAAGATACAAGTCAATTGGTCGCCAACAGCTTTAGAAATAAGAGCTGCCGCAACGGAGCTATCTACACCGCCAGACAATGCTAACAATACTTTACCATCGCCTACAGTGTTACGGATTTCTTCAATAGCAGTTTTTGCATAGTTTGCCATAGTCCATGTGCCTGTGAAACCACATACTTCATACAAGAAGTTGTGAAGCATTTCTTTACCATGTTCAGTGTGCAATACTTCTGCATGATATTGCATAGCGTATAATTTGCGTTCTTTATTTTGCATAGATGCAACAGGGCAGTCTTTTGTATGCGCAATGATTTCGAACCCTTCAGGAACTTTTGCTACATAATCAACGTGGGACATCCAAACAACTTGTTCTTCGTCCAAGCCTTTGAACAATGAAGATGTAGTATCCACTTTAGTAGGTGTTTTACCAAACTCACGGTTGTCCGCAGATTTAACTTCGCCACCCAATGTATGCGCCATAAATTGCATACCATAGCACATGCCAAGAACTGGAATGCCAAGTTCAAAGATTTCCTTTTCAATTTTAGGGGAATTCTCTTCGTACACGCTGTTAGGGCCACCAGTGAAGATGATACCTTGCGGCTTCAATTCCTTAATTTTTTCTAATGCTTTGTTGTATGGATATACTTCGCAGTATACATGATTTTCACGAACGCGGCGTGCAATCAACTGATTATATTGACCGCCGAAATCGACAACAATAACAAATTCCTTGTTTTCCATAGTTCCTCCGTATGCATCTATTTGTGAAAGTATATTCACCAATTTATAATGTCCATACATTCCTGTACTGGGGGTGCGTTTTAACAAGCAAAACGCTAAATTTCATTACATTTCATTATACCATACGAAGTATATGGACTCCATATATTCCGTATGAAAGTTATACATTACTTTTTATCGTTCGGATTTCTAATACATTTCTGATCCTGATAGTTCAAGGTCATCCTTTCACATGCCTATTTAAAAATAGAACAGGCCTGTTCTATTTTTAAAAGGCCTATTATACACACACGTTTCAGATTAGTACAGGCCTGTTCTATTTTTTTAAAGGCCTATTACACACACATTTCAGATTACTACAGGCCTGTTCTATTTTTCAGGAGGCCTATTACACATACCCATTTCAGATTACTACAGGCCTGTTCTAATTTTTAGCAGGTCTATTACACACACCCATTTTACATTACTACAGGCCTGTTCTATCTTTAAACAGCTTATGCATTTGTACGGCCCCGACAGGACAAATTGAATAGCAATCGCCGCAACTAATACATCCTTTACCAATGATAAATTTTGTAGTTCCTTCTGTGATGCATTGAACAGGACAATCCTCAGCGCAGGCCCCACATTTAACGCAAGTATCGTCTATATCAAATTTTAGATTGCCCATACTTCATCACCTCTTTATCAATCATAAGATATAGTATCTATCCATTATCCGCTTACTATTTCCATTAGCCTCTTAGTATTTCTATTAGCCACTTAGTATTTCTATTTATTTTCCAGCTCACGATTATGTGCAATAGCTGAATAGAGCGCACGAGCAACGCCATAATTGTTATTATCCGTTGTCGCATAACGGGCGGCAGCTTTCACATTATCTCGTGCATTTCCCATAGCCACGCTGGCGCTGGCAAAGCGAATCATGGATAGATCATTTTCGCTGTCGCCGATGGTCATCACCTCGTCAGGCGTATAGCCCCAATGGTTAGCCAAGGCCTCTACGGCCGTGCCTTTTGTCGTATGAGGGAGTACAAATTCTAAATTGCCCTCGCTAGATTCAAGGACATCGTAAAAACGTTCTCGGCCTTTTCCATCTATGGCAGCCCCTTGGAATTCATCTCGCAAATCAGCTAGGATGCGTTCGCGTATACATTCATCGCCGTAAAAGATTTGGATTTTCTCCGGTCCTTTTAGCAAAGATTCTAGATGTGCCAATAAATCAGGCACCATGGTACGTGTTTTTAAAATGAAAGGTCTAATATTCGGTCTAAAGAAATGTTCTACTTGCGCTATCTCATTACCAACAACAGGGTATTGACCGAAAATCTCGGCTTTCACATAAGCCTCTACAAACACACCGTAGGTCATTAGTTTTCGTACTAAATCTACGGCACGCGTTTTATCAAAGGAAATGTGAACGAGTTCCTTTTGTTCTTCTTTATCCATGACATAGGTGCCATTGGTGCACACAAAATAGCGCAAGCACGGCATGGCATCAATGACATCATCCATCTCATGCCACGCACGGCCCGATGCGATGGCCACGCGGATACCGCTTTCACGAGCGGCACGAACCGCATTGACCACCTCTGGATCTACGAATTTCGCGTCGTTCACTAAAGTGCCATCCACGTCGGACGCGATGAATCGAATGGGCGTATCACCAGTAAGACCTATATAATTTTTAATATCTAATGGTTCAGACGAGGACATAAAACCTCCTTTAATACAATATAAATTTTACTTGATGTACAATATAGATAATCACATAAGATTGTAGAATGACTATTTCAAAGGATGTGAAATCATATGCATATAATAATCGATCGAGATGCCGTTTGTGCGGCCGATGATATGAGTCATCATCGCGAAGAATTTACCGTACCAGACGGCATCACCATAGCTAGTTTATTTGAATATCTTGAGTTTAAATACATTCCTGTCATCGCTGGAAATAACGTGGTTTGGGCGCTCCATCACCACGACATTGAGGTGGGCGCCTATTTCACCAAGATTAGGAGTTTTGTAAATGGCAATGTTCCCTTATCATCTATTATCAGTAATTCTGAAAGAGGCAACGAATTCTATCTACGATATTACAGTTCCCCAGACAGATACAGGAAACATTTTATTTAGCGCTATTCCCATCAGCTAGAAACTATTTAGTAATATTATATGTAGATGAGAATTATTTAGTTGCATTAAACTCAGCCACAATTTCTTCTAAGACAGTTGGATTTTCTACTAATCGCAACAATGTGCCCCCAATGATATTAGCTCCATCTACAATGGTTTGCTCAATGGTTGGTTCTAGCATAGCGTCCGCAAATTCTTTGGCGTGGCACACCTTATCTGGGCCAGCCAAGCGCAATTTAGGATGGAATGCGGCACATTGATAGCTGACATTACCGATATCTGAACTGCCCCCAATATCCGCTGGACCTGGTTCAAAATCAAGGCCCATATCGGTCATCACGTCCTCGATGAGGTGTGTGCCACGATGGTTTTGGTTCATATCATCATAAGGATTTCCGTAAAACTCAACATCTACTGTTGTACCTGTACAAAGGGCAGCGCCTTCAAAGATTTTTTTAATCTGTTCAGATAAACCGTTCAAATAGTCACGTTCTGTATGACGCACGGTAACCTCTAATTCGCCAGTCGCAGGAATGACATTGGATGCGGTACCACCATTAATAATCCACGTGCCGATGCGAGACTCTGGACGCACTTGTTGACGCAGCATATCCATGGCATGGATGGCGAGTTGCACGCCGTTTACCGCATTGATGCCATTCCAAGGCTCACCAGCCGCATGGGCCGGTTTACCGTGGAATGTAGCACGGAAACAATCAAGGGCTAAGAATTGTGAATTCGGCCGCGTTTCTTCGCCATCAAGATGCACCATAATGGCAAAATCGTAATCCTTGAACACACCAGCGTTGCACATATCCACCTTGCAGCCCATCGCTTCCTCATCAGGGGTTCCAATGATGTCGATGTCCATGTTGAAAGCTACGCCTTCTTGCTGCATCTTATGCAATGCAAGAGCCGCTAGTACACTCATAGATCCGCTAGCACAATGGCCACACGCATGTCCCACATCTGGGAGCGCATCGTATTCACATAAAATCGCCAAACGCCCTTTAGGATTATCTACTTTCACAACAGACGCCTTAAAGGCAGTCGGCAAGTGACAGAACTCATAGATCACAGGAATACCGTATTTTTCAAGGACAGCACCGATTGTCTTAACAGACTTAAATTCATGACTAGACAGTTCTGGATTCTTCGCCAATGTATAGTTAATGGTGAAAGCCTCTTGGGCGAAGCTTTCAGAAGCACTGGAAAATTGTTCAGTAAGAGACATAGGTCCTCCTAAATATGTGTATAAATAATCGACCTTATTTAGTAAAAAGTACATTTCGTGTACTTAATTTGTTTACGTACCTTTAATTATACAATGTTATTGCCTATTGGTTCAAAATTCCGTACAATAGAAACAGATTAATATGTTTGTATCGTGTTTGAGGAGGATACTATGTTTAAATTCAAAAAATTAACAGCCATCGCACTCGTAGCTGTTGCTGCTATGGGTTTATTGGCTGGTTGTGGCAGCGAAAAAAGCAAAATGACACAAGAGGCTGGTGTGTTACGTGTAGGTTCTGAAACTACATTCCCACCATTCGAATTTACTGAAGGCGATAAATACGTTGGTTTCGACGTTGATTTGTCCGAAGCCATCGCTAAAAAATTGGGCCTAAAAATGGAATTCAAATCCATGGGCTTCGACGCTTTGATTCCAGCAGTTCAATCTGGCGACATCGACATGATTGCCGCAGGTATCAACGCTACTCCTGAACGTGAAAAAGCATTGGACTTCTCCGATGTTTACTTTGACCAAGGCGGTTTCATCACAGTTGTTCGTAAAGACAACACGTCTATCCATAACATGGACGAACTTGCTGGCAAAACTGTAGGCGTTCAAATCGGTACTGTTCCTGTAGACATGGCAAAAGCTATTCCTAACACAACAGTAAAAGAAATGGACTCCAACTCCAATATCTTTATGGAACTAAAAGCTGGCACAATCGATGGCGCTATCATCGATAACGCAGTTGCTATGTACTACCTAAAACAAGGTGCTGACAAAGACCTTAAACTCGTAGGCGAACCTACTAAAGCCCCAGGTATAGTTTTGGGCGTGAAAAAAGGCAACAAAGAATTGCAAGACGCTGTTAACAAAGCTCTTAAAGAACTTAAAGAAGATGGCACATACCAAAAAATCTATGATAAATGGTTTGGTGACTATAACAAAAAATAATTTCTAGTCAGCAGCTAGAACGATAATCAAAAGACACCCCGCGAAAAAACTCCACCGGCCGGGTCTGTCCCCTTCGGGGCAGGACCAAAGTCGTTTTTTCACGGGGTGTCTTTTTCATATATATTCTATTTCTGCCTAGAAAATTATTTCTTTGTTATACA
>NZ_JAPX01000009.1:0-29808 GCF_000524355.1 Veillonella sp. ICM51a | reverse complement strand
GCCGTGAAAGGGCGGTGTCTTAACCGCTTGACCAACGGGCCAAAGTTGGTGACTCACCCGCGACTCGAACGCGGGACACCCTGATTAAAAGTCAGGTGCTCTGCCAACTGAGCTAGTGAGTCATGAATGGCTCCCCGAGTAGGACTCGAACCTACGACCGATCGGTTAACAGCCGATTGCTCTACCAACTGAGCTATCGAGGAATGTATGGAGCGGGAAACGAGATTCGAACTCGCGACCCCCGCCTTGGCAAGGCGGTGCTCTACCGCTGAGCTATTCCCGCATACAGAACCGATAATTACTATATCATAATTACCTTCTGTTAGTCAAGAACTAAACCAGGTCAGTTCTGACTGCTTTATAATAATATCAATTTACACATATAGTGTCAATGGTTTTTCAATGAATTTCCTATAAAAATAATACGAAATCTATATGATACAAATCTACCTGATTTATAACAAACATATAAAAGAGAACTTTCAAATATATAGTTCCATTACTATTTCTTAAGTAAAGGAACTATATATCATGAGGTCCTCTCTATCATTATTTAATATCTTCTTGTCTACCTTTACCGGCACCATCCTCAGCGGCACGAACCTCTGCTTCTACGAATGTTTTCATGTCATTTAACATATGCATAGATGCATCTACGATAGATAGCCCCATTGTAGAGCCTAAGCCTTCATCGATTTGTAAATCATAATGTAATGGAGGTTTTACATCTAAAAAACGACATTGTTCCTTATGAATAGGATCATCGTAAACAGCGGATGGGAAAACATAGTCTTTCACCAACGGTTCCATCGTCACCGCTGCAAGTACAGCAGCACCAGTTAGTGCATTATCGTATACCACAGCCATACGATGGCTAGCAGCACCTAAGATAAAGCCTGTTAAGAAAGCAATATCGAGGCCACCTGCTACATGAAGCAAACGCAATACAGCAGTGCGGCGGTCGCTTTCAGATAAAACAGACCAATCATCTACAGCAATATCAAATGGATCTACAAACGAATGGATGTGTGCAGCACGCTGTGCAATGGTAGGTCCATTACCAGATTCTGTCAATAAAGTCTCGTACGATGCGCCTGTAACGGTAGCGGTCGTAACCAACGCATCAAGGAATGTGCGTTCACCTATATTACCTAAGGCCACCACTTGTAGGCCTGCTTCATGTAATGTATCCGCATAACCAAAGCCCATTTCAAGCGCTTGTTCCAATTCATCATGACTAATAGAAGGTTCTACGCCAAAGAAGTGGGACCCATTACGAATAACTCGAGAATCAATATTCGCCAAATGATTTGTATCTTGTTCTAAGCCAATATTAACAACGTAAACCGGTGCTTGTAATTTAAATCCCGCCCCTTGCGTAGCACTCATGCCTTCATTAAATCGTTTTATTGCATTTAAACTAGTATGCCCATGTTCAACATTTTGAGGACCGTCCACAAGATGGTCTGCTCCTACAATAAGAACACCATATTTTAAATGATTTGGTTTAGGATTCGCCAATACGCCTGCAAATCGTTCAGCTATCGTTTCGAGCATAGCCAGACTATAAATAGGTTTGGTTAAATTATCAATGCGATACCGGCATGTTTCCATCGCTTTCGTATCTAATGGTTGAATATTAAAAGCTCTCATGCCTTACCTCCTGTGACAGACTTATACATATGAACTGCAAGGTCAAGCATCCCCATTTGAACGGAGCCACCAGAGGCTTCTCCTAAGCAAAGACCTAAGTCCACATAGGCTTCTAATCCAAGATTTTGCAATGAAGATTTAGCCGCTTTTTCTGCAGATAAATGAGAGGCCATAACGTAGTCCATGGAGGCTGGAACCAATGTTTTAGCCACCAGTGCACAAGCAGATGTATTAAAGCCATCGATGATGACCATACCATGATGAGCAGCTGCCCCCAAAATGACACCTACAATACATGTAAATTCAAAGCCCCCTACGGCGGCCAAAATACCAATGGCGTCGTCCTTTGGGATATCCTTGTATTTAACTAATACATCATGAACGATGCGTTGTTTTAATTTAAGACGCTCATCGGAAATATTCGTGCCTCGCCCAGTGGCCTCTTCTGCAGTAAGACCGGCAAACTTAGCCGTCATAAGTGCACTTGCTGTCGTATTGGAAATTCCCATTTCACCTACAAGGAATACATTATATCCATCAGCCATCTTTTCTTGAACCAATTTGATACCCGTTTCAATGCCTTCGATTGCTTGTTCACGCGTCATGGCCGGTTCTTCTACAAAATTCTTTGTACCCATCCCCAATTTATGAGAACGCAGTCCAGGGACCCAGCTCATATCCGCATCAATGCCCATGTCGATGACTTCCATATGCGCACCACAATAATTGGCCAAGGAATTGGCACCAGCCCCTTTGGGAATTAAATAATTTTGCGTCATACCAACAGTCGTTTCCTTTGGATAGGCACTAACCCCCATATCGGCAACGCCATGATCGGCAGAGGCAATGATCATACAAGGTTTTGGAATTGTTACATTCTTTTGATTTGTAGCTGCCCCATATTGAGCCACCATATTGACGAGACGTCCATATTGCTTACTATCTGACGCATCATTCCAATTCTTAATAATATGTTGTTCAATCTCTTTACTACGACTGTGAATCGCGTCGCAGGTTTCTTGTAGTAACCCCATAACAACTCCTCTTAATTATTCTTAATTTGTCCCGTCAAGTACGGTAATTTATTTCTAACATCTCGGCTTCTATGTAAATAGTCTTCTAAGGCTTGGCCTTCGTCTTCTTGTGAAAGTATTTCTTTTACCCGACGAATTTCGTCTTCCATTTTAGACAAGCCTTCTAATACATTATGACGATTCCCATAAATGATTTCACGCCACATGGATGGCAAACCGCCGGCTACACGCGTACAGTCACGGAATCCACCTGCGGATAAGCGCATACGTAATTCGCCGAGTTCATCGCCACCAGATACTTGTGTTAAAATGGCGGCTATCAGATGCGGCATATGGCTAACCATCGCTAAATACGCATCATGAGCATATACATCGACAAATTCGATACGGGAACCAACGGCACGCCCCATATCAGCCAATTCTTTAGCCACCTCTTCATTATACACATCAGACGCCTTATCCTCTAATACAATCCACCCCATGCCTTTAAATAGGTTTTTATGAGATACTTCATAGCCGCCCTTTTCAGATCCGGCCATAGGATGAACAGATACGAAAAAGGTTCCCTTTGGAATAGATTCATACACGGCGCGTACAAAATTTTCCTTTGCACTGGATACATCAGTTACCACCTGACCTGGTTTAAACAGATGAGCCACCTCTGTAAAAAGTCGAGCATTAGTATCTGGCGGCAAGGAAAACACTACGATATCCGAATGTTCAATGAGTGGCTCTACCTCGGTCCAAGCTTGGGATACTACCCCATCTTGTAATGCTGCATCACATACCTCTTGTCGGCGTGCATACCCTACTACATCATAATCTGTATAGGCTTTCAAAGCCTTTGCCAACGAACCCCCCAATAAACCTAACCCAATGATACCTACGGTTTTACTCATATAAACCTACTTTCACAAGCGTCCCTATATCTCCAATATAGAAACGCAAACAAACTATATCACTACACCTCAATAAGGCGTTTTTCTTTCCATTTTCCGCTATACCAGCGATAGATAAACAATACACCTCGTAAAATCTCATCAGCAGCCATAGCAATCCATATGCCTACAAGGCCCCAGCCCCAATAAATACCAAATAGGTACGATAATGGCACAGCACATAACCACATGCCAAAGATGCCAACTAGCATTGGGGTACGAATATCACCTGCGGCCTGTAAACAACCGACCATAACGATATTTACCGCCCGCCCTAGTTCAAGGAAAATCTCCACCAAGAGCACATTATGGGCTAAGGATAAAATCTCAGAATCCGTTGTAAATACAGATAGAACCGTATCACTCGTTATATAAAAGAACGTTGCCAATCCTACATTGATAGCGATGGCTAAAAACATAGAATGCCACACGCGATTCGTTACTTCATCTTGCCGTTTAGCGCCCATCAAGAATCCTACGATAACTTGCGATGCATTCGATAAGGCTATGGTATACACATAACACAACATGGCGATGACATATACATAAACCTTCGTATTAATCACAGTTAACCCTAGAATATTGACCATCTTCATAATCGTCGTTTGCGATAATTGATAACTCAATGTTTCACCGCCAGATGGCACACTAATATGGAGCAAGGATTTAACCGTATGCCAAGGAAAGGGTCTTAAATAAGACGTGCTAACCTTCAACTGCAACAGTGCCTTGAACAGATATACGATGATAAGAAGGCCAATTACCTTTGAAAGCCACGTAGAAATAGATACACCGAGTACACCAAGACTCGGTATCGGGCCATGACCGAAAATTAGAATATAATTCGTTCCTACATGGATAATATTCATAACGAGTGCCACATACATGGTAATACGCGTCAACGAATGGCCTCTAAATACGGCAACCAATGCATAGTACATGGCCTGTATTGGTAATCCTGCCGCTACAATAGTCGTATATAACGATGTATCCCCCATCGTTTCTGGTGGTATCCCAAGCCATGTAAAAATCCATTCATGGCAAGTGATGAAAAACACCGCCGCCACAGAGGAGAATACAAAGTTTAGCACTAAACTAACGGTACAAACCTCTGATAACTTTGACTGATTTCGAGCACCCAAATATTGGGCAATCAAAATCGTCGTGGCAGTGCTCATAACAACGATGAGCATGATAAAAATATTTAAAATTTGATTCGCATTAGCTACAGCGGCTACCGCCTGTGGCGAGTAATGACTCATCATCAGTTGGTCGATATTGCCGACGAGCATTTGCAGGAATACTTCGATAAATATAGGCCAGCTTAAGGTCCAAATGGATAAACTAATGCCTTTTTCATATGTTTTCATAGTATCCCCTTTTTATTACTACCAAATGTTATGAACTAAAAGAAAACACCTTTTGCCTTTTCTTTAGTTTCTTGATCTGCTATGAATGGAATTCTTGTGGTTCTACCTTCTTTAGCAGCTACAATTTTTTTGAATGGGAAATCGAATATTTCTCGATTCCACGTATTTACCGCATCATTATATAACGTTCTAGCAGCTGTAATTTCTTTTTGCAAATATGAATTTTGTTGCATTGCATCGCGAATTGTATCTTGGCTTTGCAATTCTGGATAATTTTCTATAGCTACATTTAATGCTCTCGTCGCTTTATTAAGCTGAGCATTTACATCGCTTCTAGATTCTTCACTAAAATTACCACTTCTATACTTTGCAATATCCACAAGAATATCTTTATCTACTTCAATAGATTTTTCTACGAGTTTAGCCGCATTAGAAAGAATAACAACCCGTTGTTCCATATAGTTATCAATTTCAGATGCTGCATTTTGGATTCGTTGTTCCATCATATTAAATTCGGAACTAATTTGTTTTAATCGCCACCAAGGATAAACAAGTACAACCACACCTATAGCAGATATGAGGTACTTGTCAATCACTATCCCTAAAACGATGGCAATTACACCGATAGCCATTAGAATCGTAGGTATCAATTTTTCAAAGCCACTGGTTTCTACAGGAATCACCTTAGCAATAACATGTACATCTCTGCCTTCTGCCATAATCTCTGGGTTCATTTCATCAAGTTGATTAGCCATTTTACTTACCTCCATTTTGTTCAAAAATCGTATTTAATAAGTCTACTAGAGACTGATTATCCTTATAGAGTTTCCCTACCATAAAATGTCCATAGGCAAAGGAACCATTTTTGTTATTTTCGGATCGTTGGTAATGATTCAATTCTTTAACACGCTTGAAGTCATCGTCAACTGTATCTACTTCTGCTACTTCAATAAGTTCATGCTTTGTAACCGGCACATACTCATTCCACTTAACTGGTACATAATAGGTTCTACCATTACCTGCTGTAACAGGAACCTCATCCACATGCTCAATAGTCCTATACGAATAAGCATCTACCTTAATAATTTCCGAATCTGTCTCTTTTTTATAGTGACTCGTTTTTAGCAATGTTTTTACATTACTTCTCTGCGTTGCATCAGGAGGAATAAATAACCCAAGGTTCATCTTATTCGCGAGCATTTCTGTAATGTAATCATTATATTTAAAATCATAAGATTTCTTATAAATATAATCAGTAGAAGCCATTTGTTGATATACAGGAATTGCTAAGACTGGCAAAAATGAAAAATACATATGCTCAAAATAGCTACAGTTAAAATTAATGAATTTCTCTTTAATCTTTTCAAAGGAGAAATCATAGTATTGTGATGGTACGGTATCGAAATTCCAATCCATAGAGTTATCAGTTAAAATTTCATTGATTTTACATTGTTTATTGAAAACAAAGTCATCACCATAGGGAGAATTCTCAAAAATATCTTTGTAATTACTTTGTGCTAATGGGGTGAATAACACGCGGAACTCGACCTCATTATTTCGGTCTAATGCATTAAATTGTGCATCGAACTCTTCATTTGCCAACGCCTGAAAGTTTCCACCATCTTCTAAGGCATCTTCACTTTTCTTTCTAAGCCCTGCAATGCGTTTTGCCAGTTGAATCTTCGCACCTCCAAAATTAAATAAACCTTTTTCTGGTGGTCTTCTATGGAATATTAAATTCGGTGCTGCATGATTACCATATACCAAGGATATTCTATCCGCATAATATGGACCAGGTCGTTTTAAAGTGGCACGAAGTGTTTCACTTACATCTCTAGTTTTTGTATTGCCATCAGAATCTATATATTCTTCTGTATAGACGACCTCACGAGTACCTTCATATGTATAATCATCAATCCAATGGATAATACGCTTAATAAACACAAAAGGATTTCCTAAAATATCTCCGGAAGTAATATCCAATGTAGAGCGATTTACATCATCTTTTTCTAAAAAGCCATAATCTTTAACGAGCTGTTCATAGCGTTCCATATTAAAATTGGAATCTAAATGAATAAAGGGAATCGCCTTTTTTATAAGCTCCGCCGTCATTTCACTATGAAATAATTCATTTAGAGGCTGCATCATTTCATAACCGTCCTCACGCATTTGACTTAGCGTTGCATCTAAATCATTCAGTTTCTCTTCGAGGCTCTTACGATTAGGTCGAATCCAATATACATACAACCCTATGCATAAGGCTATAATAGCGATACATATAACGATGGATAGAATATCCATTTGCGGTTGTGAAAACTGATACACACCATAAATAAGTGCGCCTATGCCCACAATGAAATCGATAATTCGTACAATACCAAACCGTTTATATGTACTGTTAGACTGATTTCGATTCTCCGAAACATTCGTATACTTATCGATTAAGTCTTTATTTTTATTAATATCAACCTGTGATTGATTTACCAAATCTTGAAAATAATCTTCTGTAATACCTTGGAATGTATCCTTAAGACTTTCTCTGTAATACTTTAGTGGTTCTAGTAATGCTTCATTATATTCATTCGACACGTTACTCTACCCCTCTATCTTATGGCTATAATAGTTAAAATACGTCTAGCAGGTACTATACCTATGTTTAATTATAAATAACTTAAATTAAAATTAGTATATCAGTTAAGAAAAACTCCGTAAAGTAATTATCACTAACCGAAAAGTAATAAAATGAAAATCCCCTCTTTACATAGTAGTCAGTAAAGAGGGGACCTATATCAGAACACGATATATGTTAAGTTAAACTTACTTAAATTGATTGCAAAGGCTATCAAATAATGCTTGATCAGGTTTAACAACATCTTCAGTCAATGGACGTGGATGTGTACCACCATTAACTGCGGCCATAGCTTTTTCAAAGGAAGGTTTAGTCGTATCTTGATAGATAAGACCAGTAACCAAACCTTGTGTTTCACCTAATGTTTTAAGTGCAGTCGCACGGTCTGTTGGATCATATCCTTCTGGCAAGCTAGTCAAATGTTCTTTGAACCAGTCATAGCTATTGTGTTTGTTGTATGTAACACATGGGCTAAATACGTTGATGAAGGAGAAGCCTTCATGGTCCATAGCTTGTTGAATCAAATCAACGAGTTCAGCACGGTTAATCATATAACCTTGTGCAACAAATGTAGCACCTGCAGCGATAGCAGTTTCACAAACGGACAATGGTGATTCAAAAGCCCCACGAGGTGTTGTTTTTGTAACAAAACCGATATCGGAACGAGGGGATGCTTGACCTTTAGTCAAACCGTAAACATGATTATCCATAACGATATATGTCATGTTTACATTACGTTTGAAAGCATGAATAGTATGACCCATACCGATAGCGAACGCATCACCATCACCGGAACAAGCGATAACTTCTAAGTCTTGGTTAGCAAGTTTAACGCCTTGAGCGTATGGAAGCGCACGACCATGAGTTGTATGTGCACCATATGCATAGAAATAACCACCGATACGGCTAGAACAACCGATACCAGAGATAACTGCCAATTTTTCAGGTGGAATATTTTTTGCTACTACTGCATCAGTAATGGCAGCTTGTACCCCATAATGACCACAACCAGGACACCAGTTAGGGCGAATATCATTTCTGTAATCTTTAGCTGTTGTCATATTATAGGACCTCCTTAATTGCATTTTTCACATATGATTTTGTGAATGGATTACCATCATATTTCAAGCAGCTAGAAATTTTGGATTTCTTATGCATGTTGATTTTGAATAGGTTAGTCAATTGACCTGTTGCATTATGTTCTACAATAACAACTTTTTTAGCTGCATCCATGAATGGTTGCAATTGTTTTGCAGGGAATGGTTTAATCAAACGAAGTTGTAAATGGTTAACTTTAACGCCTTCTTGATCGAATTCAGCAACTGCTTCTTCGATAGCACCACGGCTAGAAGCCATACCTACAACGAGTACATCAGCTTCATCGTATTTTGCATTGTTCAAGAATGGTTCATAGTTATCAGCTACAGTTTCCAATTTGCGGAAACGTTTATCAGTTTGCGCTACGTGCATTGTAGGCGCTTCTGCTGGTTTACCTTCTTCATTATGTTCTAGACCAGTAGAAAGGAATAGACCATTTTTCATGCCAGGAATTGTACGAGGAGAAATGCCATCTTCTGTCAATTCAAAGCGTTTGAAGTAGTTAGGTTGTTCCAATTCAGGAAGGTCAGCTTCCTTCATCATTTTACCGCGATTAATAGGTACACGGTTCAAGTCGAATGTAGGAACGGATTGTTTATTCAAACCTTGTTGTAAGTCCGGCATAAAGATAACTGGGCATTGATACATTTCTGCCAAGTTGAAAGCTTTTTGAATTTCGTAGAAACATTCTTCGATGGATGTTGGAGAAATAACGATACCTGCATAATCGCCATGAGCGTTGTAGCAAGCCGCATCAATATCGGATTGTTCTACCTTTGTAGCCATACCTGTGGATGGGCCGGAACGTTGTACGTCGATAACAACCATAGGAAGTTCTGCCATGGATGCCATAGACAAGGATTCTGCCATCAAGGATAGACCAGGGCCAGAAGTACAAGTGAAACCACGAACACCTGCATATACACCGCCCATAGCAGTCATACAAGCTGCAATTTCATCTTCTGTTTGAACGATAGTAGCACCTAATTTATCCATGTTTTTAATCATGTATTCCATTACTTCAGATGCTGGAGTAATAGGATAAGATGCCATGAAACGGGAACCTGCTGCAATAGCACCAAGAGCACATGCTTCATTACCTAATAAGAACATTTGATCTTTCTTACCAGGAGCTGGTAATGTATCGATTTCTACATCACCTAATTTATCCATTACAAGGCTATGACCATCATCAAAAGCTGCCAAGTTTTTATCCACGATTTCTTGGGATTTTTTCGCAAATTTTGCAGCGATTGCATCTTTAAACATCTTAGTGTCGAAACCAAGAAGCGCTACGGACATACCAAGTGCTACGATATTACGCATCAACAAGGAACCTTGTTTCATTGCCGTTTCAGAGATTGGCAAGGATAAGCAGTTAACTTTGGAACCTTCAAATTTAGAAAAATCTGGTTTTACTTTACTATCGCAGATGATATAACCACCATCACGCACTTCAACACCATGCATATCAACAGTTTCTTGGTCAAGAGCCAACAAGAAGTCTACGCCTTCACCAATGGACATAACTTGTTCTAATGCAACGCGCAATGCGAAGGTAGTATGACCACCTTTGATACGGGATGCAAACAAACGTTGACTGTATAGAGAATATCCTTCTTTTGCAAGGATTGTAGCCATGATTTCGCCACAGCTCTCGATACCTTCACCTTGTTGTCCACCCATTTTCCAGATAAAATCTTTACGTTTTTGCAAGAGATTCACCCTCCTTAGGATATAATTACAATGCTGACAAGAGTCTACCCTATGTATATTAATTACAGCTAAGTAATAAACCTGTCTCATAGTGCAATTGTAACATGTATAGTAGACGTTTTACAATGTAACATTTCATAATTATTCTTCTTTAATACGTTCTATTACCGCATGTAGTCTATCAGTAGTAAAGAAAATTTCCTCTAATACTAGGCCTTGAGCCGGTGCTGTTTTTCCAATTTGCTTACGGTCCTTTGCAGCTAATAGTTCAGGAATTCGGGCCACTGATTTTCGGCCTAGCCCAATGTCCACTAATAAGCCAGCTATATTTCGAACCATATGATATAAAAATCCATCACCCACAACAGAAATATCGATACGACCCGCTTTCTCTTTAATACCGATGGCATAAATGGTTTTTACCGGATCTACGGGTGTTGTATTAGCCCCTTTCAATGTAGAAAAATCATGCATTCCTTCAAGAGCTTTGCCTGCTTGACGCATGGCTTCAACATCTAGAGGTTTCTTTACATGCCAATGATACCGCTGCCCCATAGGGTCTGCAATTTCACGATTATAAATGGAGTAAATATATTCCTTACCAAAAATGTTATGACGAGGTTTCCAATCTAATGGTATCTCAACAGCCTCTGTTACAACGATATCCTTTGGCAAATGGGCAATCGTCGCCCGTGGAATATTCTTTACCGGTATGGATCCCGATGTTTGAAATGCACAGACTTGAAAGCGTGCATGTACACCCGCATCGGTACGCGATGCACCATAAATTTGGATTGGTTCAGCACAAATAATAGATAATGCCTTCTCCAAAGCCCCTTGAACAGTAATCCCCTTATCAACAGATTGTTTCTGATAACCCGCTAAATCAGTACCATCATAGGCCACAATTAATCGTATATTCCGCATTATCCTAACCACCATAGGATTAATAAGATAGCCGTTACAATAAACACGGCTCCCAAGCCTACATAATCAACCCATGTAATGCTGAGTTCTTTCATACGCGTACGATTAACACCGCCGCGATAGCAACGTGCTTCCATAGCGATAGCCAATTCATCAGCACGGCGGAATGCACTAATAAATAATGGCACTAAGAGAGGTACCATATTTTTAGCTCGCTGAATAATCGAACCTGTTACAAAATCCGCACCACGAGCCGATTGGGCTTTCATAATACGATCTGTTTCATCAAGTAAGGTAGGAATAAAACGCAATGCAATGGTCATCATCATAGCTAGTTCATGAGCCGGCACACCGATGCGGCGGAATGGATTTAGTAAATGTTCAATGCCATCTGTCAGCCGTATAGGTGATGTCGTATAGGTTAGCAATGACGAGAATAAGATTAAGAATACTAATCGTGCCGCCATTTGCAAGCCCATAGCAAGTCCATTATCCGTAATATTAATGATGCCATAGGAGATGATGCTATTACCAGGAGTTGTAAAAATATGAATCCCCATTGTGAATACAATGATAATCCATAATGGTTTTATCGCATTCCACATCAAACGTAATGGCAGACGAGATAATAACATAGCACCAATGGTGAAAGCCGCCACAATGCCATATGCCAATGGTGTGTTCGCCAAGAATATGGCAACAACGAAAATAGTAGTGCCTATAATTTTTGCCCGTGGGTCCATGCGATGTAATAACGAGTTACCAGGGAAGAATTGGCCAATTGTAATATTATTTAACATGTTGACCTCCTTCTAGAATAGCTTGTACAGCATCATCTACGGTTAATACTTCGTTTGATACATCAAGGCCTCGGTTCCGCAATAATTCGATCAATACGGACACAGGTGGCACATCTACGCCAACCTGTTGTAATACATGGCGATGATGATTAAAGATATCTAACGGTTTACCATCCAGTACAATCTGACCCTTATCTAATACAATGAGACGATTCGCCATGCGTGAAATATCTTCCATATTATGAGATACGAGGATGACTGTTACATCTTTTTCCTTATGTAGTTTAATAATTTCATCAAAGATTTCTTCACGCCCAAATGGATCAAGGCCTGCAGAAGGTTCATCGAGTACAAGGAAATCCGGTTCCATCGCCACTACACCAGCTATGGCAACGCGGCGCATTTGACCGCCAGATAAATGAAACGGAGAACGTTCAGCATAGGTATCATAATCCAGACCTACAAAGGCCATAGCTTCACGCACTCGACGGTCTACCTCTTCTGCATCAAGGCCTAAGTTTTTTGGCCCAAATGCAATGTCTTCGGCAATCGTTTCCTCGAAAAGTTGATGTTCAGGATATTGGAATACCATGCCTACCTTATGACGCATATGTTTTGCTTCATCAGTTTTTTCACTTACGTCCACACCATTGACCGTCACTTTACCAGTCGTTGGATGCAATAAACCGTTGAGATGTTGCACAAATGTGGATTTACCCGATCCAGTATGTCCAATAATGCCAAGAAATTCACCATTTTCAATGGTCACCGAGATGCCCTTCAACGCTGTTTTCTCAAAAGGAGTACCCACACCATAGGTATAGGTAATATTATCTAATACAATAGCCATCAGTGTGCCTCCTTCGCATAGTACGTCGTTAATGCATCACCAAGTTCATCATTAGTAATGATATCATTAGGGATATCTACGCCCTTTTGAATGAGTTTCGATGCAACCTCTGCTGCAACAGGTACATCTAAGCCTAAATCTTTTAGCGTATCCACTTGAGTAAAGATTTCACGCGGTGTTCCCTCTTGTAATTTAACGCCATTTTTCATAACCACAACACGGTCTGCGGTTACCGCTTCCTCCATAAAATGGGTAATGATTACAATGGTAATACCTTCTTCTTTATTGAGTCTATGAATTGTTTCAAGAACCTCTAAACGCCCTTTTGGATCCAACATAGCAGTAGGTTCATCTAGTACGATACAATCTGGTTTCATAGCAAGTACACCAGCAATGGCAATCCGTTGCTTTTGACCTCCAGATAATAAATGCGGACCATGTTCCGCATATTCGGTCATGTTTACTGCAGCCAAAGCGTCATCAACACGTTTACGAATTTCAGCACTAGGTACGCCCAGATTCTCTGGACCAAATGCTACATCCTCTTCTACCACAGCTGCTACGATTTGATTATCTGGATTTTGGAATACCATGCCCACATGTTGGCGAATATTCCAGATATGTTCATCATTTAATGTGTCAAAACCACATACGGTAACATTTCCCGCTGTAGGTTGCAATAACACATTAAAATGCTTAGCCAATGTACTTTTACCACTGCCGTTAGTACCTATAATAGCCACAAATTCACCACGCCGTATGGTAAGACTCACATCATCTAGGGCACGCACGTCATTACCATTTTCATCAACATATAAATGGCTTAAATGATTGACCTCAATCATTGTTTCGTTTGATTTCATGAATAGCCTCGTATCTTTCTAGTCAATTTCGTTTTATGTGAAAGTTAACAATTAATCTTCCATCACTACGATAACTGCTACTATATAACGATATTTGTACTAGTCGATTGTACCATAAAATTGACAATAAAAAAACGGTGTTGCAACCGAAGTTACAACACCGTATGAGTTTGATTAAACTAACTCGATAATAGCGCAAGGTGCAGCGTCACCTTTGCGAAGACCAGTTTTGATTACACGAGTGTAACCACCTTGACGGTCTGCATATTTTGGAGCAATTGTATCAAACAATTTTTTTACTACGCTTTCATCCATGAGGTATGCAAGAACTTGGCGACGTGCATGAAGATCACCACGTTTAGCCAAAGTTACCATTTGATCAGCCAAAGAGCGAAGTTCTTTCGCTTTAGCTTCAGTAGTTTCGATACGCTCATATTGGAAGAAAGATGTTAACATGCTACGGAACAACGCTTTACGAGCGGAGCTATCGCGGCCTAATTTTCTGTACATTCGTCTTCCTCCTTATTCGCCTTTTTGCTTAAGATTAAATCCACCTGGGTGGTTGCTGAGTTTTTCAGCAATTTCGTCGATAGATTTTTTACCTAAGTTGCGAACTTTTCCTAAGTCATCAATGGTTTTGTCTAGCAAATCTGCAATTGTGTTGATACCAGCACGTTTCAAGCAGTTGTACGCACGAACAGAGAGTTCCAATTCATCGATGGAAATCTTAGCTGGGCCATCATCTTCTTGAACATCTTGAGGAGTAGGATCAACTACATCACCTTCAAGATTTTGATCGTCTAATTCAACAACACTTGTAGAGTGCGCTAATTTAGTGAAGTTCCCTAAATAACCAATCATAATGGCAGCAGATTTTGCCACTGCATCAGCAGCGGTAATGGAACCATCAGTCCAAACTTCTAATGTAAGTTTGTCGAAGTCCATTTCATTACCTACGCGAACATCACTCACTTCGTATTTAGCACGAAGAATTGGGGAGAAGATGGAATCAATTGGAATGCAACCGATAACATCTGTATCCTTTTTATTCTTAGTAGAAGGAACATAGCCCTTACCACGTTCGATTACTACGTCCATTACTAAATGAGCTGTTTCATCCATTGTCGCAATCACGAGCTCTGGATTCAATACTTCTACTTCTGGTGGAAATTGTTCAGCCAAATCTGCAGCTGTTAATACACCATCCTTTTGGAAATCAAAGTGAACTTCCAATGGCCATTCTGCATCTTCTTCAAGCTTAATGCACAATTGCTTTAAGTTAAGGATGATATCCGTAACATCTTCGCGGATACCAGGAATAGTAGAGAATTCATGAAGAACCCCATCAATTTTGATAGAGGTGATAGCTGCCCCATCCAAGGATGAAAGCAAAATTCTGCGCAAGCTATTACCGAGAGTGATACCATAGCCACGATCTAATGGTTCGCATACGAATTTACCATAGCGACCGCCTTCGGCGATGTCCACTTTCTCGATTTTAAGTTTCTTTTCTTCGCTCATCAGGAACATCCTCCTATATAACACACGTTCTTAGTTTAATTATAGCACGGCCGTCAAAACGGCCGTCTATATATTATACACGACGGCGTTTTGGAGGGCGACAACCATTGTGAGGAATTGGAGTTACGTCTTTAATGGAAGTAACTTCAAGACCTGCAGCTTGTAAAGCACGGATTGCAGCTTCACGGCCGGATCCAGGACCTTTTACAAATACTTCAACAGTGCGAAGACCATGTTCCATTGCAGCTTTAGCAGCTTGTTCAGCAGCCATTTGAGCAGCGAATGGAGTGGATTTACGGGAACCACGGAAGCCCAAGCCACCAGCGGAAGCCCAAGACAACGCATTACCGTTTGTATCTGTCAAAGTTACGATAGTGTTATTGAATGTAGAACGAATATGAGCCGCACCGGATTCAATATGTTTCTTTTCTTTTCTTTTTGTTCTAACAACTTTTTTAGCCACGCTTTATCCCTCCTTTATCTTATTTCTTTTTACCAGCAATTGCTTTTCTAGGACCTTTGCGAGTACGTGCATTCGTTTTAGTACGTTGACCACGAAGTGGTAAACCCATACGATGACGTTTGCCTCGATAGGAGTTGATTTCAATCAAGCGTTTAATGTTAAGTGCTTCTTCACGACGAAGGTCACCTTCTACTTTATAATCAGCATCTAACACTTCACGAATTTTCGCTACTTCATCTTCAGAAAGATCGCGAACACGTGTGTCAGGATTGATACCAGTTTTAGCTAGAATTTCGTCTGCTAAAGTAGGACCAATACCATAAATATAAGTTAAACCAATTTCCACTCGTTTATCACGAGGTAAATCTACACCGGCGATACGTGCCATTTAAATCTCCACCTCCTATCAGATTATCCTTGTTTTTGTTTATGTTTTGGATTTTCGCAAATAACCATTACGCGGCCTTTGCGTTTAATGATTTTACATTTTTCGCATATCTTTTTAACTGATGGTTGAACCTTCATTAGTACCTCCTTTGTGGACCCTATGCTTATTTAAAGCGATAGGTGATGCGACCACGATTTAAGTCATATGGTGTCAGTTCCATAGTAACTTTATCACCAGGAAGAATACGGATAAAATTCATACGCATTTTACCTGACACGTGAGCTAATACCACATGACCATTTTCCAATTCTACTTGGAACATAGCATTAGGTAATGCTTCTACTACCGTACCTTCCACCTCAATAACGTCTTCTTTTGACATATTTTTTCCTCCGGTTACCTGTTTATTTAATTAACCGCGGTTCATCACGCATGGTTAATATTTCAGGGCCGTTTTCTGTAACAACCACTGTATGTTCGAAATGAGCAGCTGGTTTACCATCAATGGTAACTGCCGTCCAGTCATCACCCAACACACGAACTTTATAAGAACCTAATGTAATCATTGGTTCAATACACAATACCATACCTGGTTTCATCACAGGACCGTGGTCCGGATTACCATAGTTTGGAATTTGTGGATCTTCATGCATTTCACGGCCTAAACCATGACCAACGAAGTCGCGAACGACACCGTAACCATGTTTCTCACAATACGTTTGAACAGCGTGACCGATAGCACCGATATGGTTACCAACTTTCACTTGTTCGATTCCCTTGAACAGACTTTCCTCTGTTACTTTTAACAATTTCATCACATCTGGTTTGACATGACCAATTGGAATTGTCACAGCCGAATCGCCGTGATATCCATCAATAGATGCTACAAGATCAATACTGAGGACATCACCGTTTTTAAGCTTACGCTTAGCGCTCGGAATACCATGAACAACTTCTTCATTGATAGAAGCACAGATTGTAGCAGGGAACCCATAGTACCCTTTACAACTTGGTATACCACCGTGGCTGCGAATATATTCTTCGGCAATTGTATCTAACTCAAGCGTCGTGATGCCAGGTTTAGCCTTTTCTACTAACAAGGACAACGTGTCTGCTGTAAGCTTGCTTGCCTTGCGGATACATTCAATTTCATGGGCAGATTTCAAAATAATCATGGATTATTTCTCCAAAGCCTTAATGATGTCAGCAAATACTGCGTCTACATCTTGTAAACCATTAATTTCTTGATACAAACCGCTATTACGATAGTAATCAATTAATGGTTTAGTAGATTCTTCGTACACAGCTAGACGTTTCTGTACTGTTTCAGGGTTATCATCAGCACGATTTTCAAGAACTGCTCGTTCACTAATGCGTTTAACAAGTTCTTCAGAAGGAACATTTAAGTTAAGCACAGCGTCCAAAGAAATTCCTAATTCTTTTAAGATTGCATCCAAGGATACAGCTTGCGCTGTAGTTCTTGGGAATCCATCAAGAATAAATCCAGATTTGCAGTCATCTTTAACCAAGCGATCACGTACGATACCAACAGTTACACTGTCTGGTACCAATTGACCAGCATCGATATATTTCTTAGCCTCAACTCCAAGAGGTGTTTCGTTCTTAATCGCAGCGCGGAACATATCACCTGTTGAAATTTGGGGAATACCGTATTTTTCAATAAGTCGAGCTGCCTGTGTGCCTTTACCAGCACCAGGAGGTCCCATTAATAAAATATACATTCTGTTTCCCTCCTATTTTACAAAGCCCTTATAGTGGCGTGTTACCATAAGTGACTCAATTTGTTGCATTGTATCAAGTGCTACACCTACAACGATCAAGAGAGCTGTACCACCAAAGTATACGCCTTGCACGCCTGTAATCGTACCGAGGAAATTCGGTATGATAGCGACGATAGCTAAGAATACAGCACCAGCCAATGTAATCTTGGTCATCACGTTATCCACATAATCAGCAGTAGGTTTACCCGCACGAATACCAGGGATAAAACCACCGTATTTTTTCATATTATCTGCCATATCTGTAATGTTGATAGAGATTGCAGTATAGAAGTATGTAAAGATAAAAATCAATATTGCATACAATGCCGTTTGTAACGGCGTTCCCCATGTGAATAAATCCGCAATTTTATGAACGAAATCGTTTTCAATAAATTGCGCAATCGTTACAGGGAACATCAACACAGATGACGCAAAGATAATTGGAATTACACCTGCCTGATTGACTTTCAACGGCAAGAATGTAGAGTGACCACCGTACATTTTACGACCAACTACGCGTTTAGCATATTGAATCGGAATACGACGTTGGCCTTGCGTAACTGCTACTACAACAGCAATCATTGCAATTGCAATTACAGCAAATAAGAATGCTTGGAACATGTTAATTGTTCCAGTTTGTATATATTGGTAAATGGTTTGAAGACCATCTGGTAAACGAGCTACGATACCAGCAAAGATAATCAAGGAAATACCATTACCAATGCCATATGCTGTGATTTGTTCGCCAATCCACATCAACAAGCATGTGCCTGCTGTTAGGATGATAGCTACAACAAATACACTAAGGATATCATTATTTACGAGAGCGGAATTTGCACGTAATGCAAACGCCATGCCAAAGGCTTGGACAAAACCTAAAACAACCGTACCATAACGAGTTACCTTCGCAATTTTTTTACGGCCCTCTTCACCATCTTTACTCCACGCTTCAAACTGTGGAACTACAGCTTGAAGTAGTTGCATGATGATGGAAGCATTAATGTAAGGTGTAATACTCATTGCAAAGATAGAGAACTTACTTAGCGCACCACCAGCAAACAAGTCTAATAGACCGAATAGGTTACCGGATGTAAACAAAGATTCAATTACAGATGCATCTACACCAGGTACGGGGATGTGAATGCCGGCTCTAAACACGGCAAACATCATCAATGTGTACAAAATCTTATTACGCAACTCGGTAATCTTAAAGATGTTTGAGAGGCTATCTAGCAAACTAGATCACCTCTACTTTTCCGCCTGCTGCTGTGATTTTTTCTTCAGCAGATTTTGTGAAGCCGTTAGCAATAACAGTTAGGTTTTTAGTTTCCAAAGAACCATTACCTAAGATGCGGATGCCATCGCGTACGTTTTTCAAAATACCAGCTTCAATAAGAGCTACTGGATCAACTGTTGCACCGTCTTCAAAACGGTTCAATTGTTCTACGTTAACTTCAGCATATTGTTTAGCAAAAACGTTGTTGAAACCACGTTTTGGTAAACGACGATAAAGAGGCATTTGGCCGCCTTCAAAACCGGAGCGAACGCCACCGCCAGAACGGGAGTTTTGACCTTTTTGACCACGACCAGATGTTTTACCCAAGCCAGAACCTAAACCACGGCCTACACGAGTACGAGTTTTTTTGGAACCAGCTGCTGGTTGTAATTCATGAAGTTTCATTCAGTGCACCTCCTTATCAGTATTAAACTTCTTCAACTTTTACTAAATGTCTAACTTTGTGAAGCATACCTTGAATTTGAGGTGTTACTTCTTTTACGACTTGAGAATTAGTTTTTTTCAAGCCCAAAGCTTTAACTGTCGCGCGTTGATCTTCAGGACGACCGATTAAGCTTCTTGTTAATGTTACTTTAACTTGTGCCATTTCTTGTCTCCTTATTACGCGTTATAGATTTCTTCAACGGATTTACCGCGAAGTTCAGCAACTTCGCTAGCACGTTTCAAATCTTTCAAACCTTCAATTGTAGCACGAACCATATTGTTAGGGTTAGAAGAGCCCAAAGATTTAGTTAAGATGTTACGAACACCAACCAATTCCAATACGGCACGAACAGGGCCACCAGCGATAACGCCAGTACCTTCAGCAGCTGGTTTCAAGAATACGCGGCCTGCGCCGAATACGCCTGTTACGCTGTGAGGGATTGTACCATTTTTAACTGCTACGTTTACGATATTTTTCTTAGCATCATCGATACCTTTGCGGATAGCTTCAGGTACTTCCGCAGCTTTACCTAAGCCAACGCCTACATAACCGTTGCCATCACCAACAACTACAAGTGCGCTGAAGGAAAAACGACGACCGCCTTTAACTACTTTGGCTACGCGGTTGATGAATACTACTCTTTCTTTAAGATCAAGACTGGTGTAGTCAATTCTCGCCATGTCTATAGTTCCTCCTTCTTAGAATTTTAAGCCTGCTTCACGAGCACCTTCTGCAAGTGCTGCTACGCGACCATGATAAATGTAACCACCACGGTCAAACACTACAGTGTCAATACCTTTAGCGATAGCTTTTTTAGCAACTGCTTCACCAACAGCTTTAGCAGCAGCAATGTTACCACCATAGGATAAGTTTAAATCTTTATCTAAAGAGCTAGCAGCTACTAATGTTGTACCTGCTACGTCATCGATAACTTGAGCGTAAATGTTGCTCAAGCTGCGATATACGTTCAAACGTGGACAAGTTGCCGTACCAGAAATATGGCGGCGAATACGAAGATGACGTTTTGCTCGAGCGATGTTTCTACTAGATTTACGAGGCAAGATATTCACTCCTTTCATTCATATAGATGATATTACTATTTACCTTTTGCACCAGCTTTACCAGCTTTACGACGAACAACTTCGCCTTCATAGCGGATACCTTTACCTTTGTAAGGTTCAGGTTTTCTCCATTTACGGATATCAGCTGCTACTGCACCTACAACTTCTTTGTCTGCACCAGACACAACGATTTTGTTAGGAGCTGGAACTTCAATTGTAATACCAGCTGGAGCTTCCATCTCTACCGGATGAGAGAAGCCAAGTGTAAGAGCCAATTTATTGCCTTGTTTAGCCGCTCTGTAACCAACACCGTTGATTTCAAGAGTTTTTGTAAATCCTTCTGCTACGCCTGTTACCATATTAGCAACAAGAGCGCGAGTCAAACCGTGAAGGGCACGATGAGCTTTATCTTCGGAAGGACGAGCTACTGTGATTGTGTTACCTTCTACAGTGATGATCATATCTGGATGCAAATCGCGAGATAATTCACCTTTAGGACCTTTTACGTTCATATGATGGTTATCATATGTAACAGTAACGCCTGCAGGAATCTCGATAGGCATTCTACCGATACGTGACATTATTTCTACCTCCTATTGCTACTATTACCAAACGTATGCGATTACTTCGCCACCAAGACCTTCTTTACGAGCTTGTTTGTCGCTCATAACGCCTTTGGATGTAGAAATAACTGCGATACCCAAACCACCAAGTACACGAGGAAGTTCTTCCTTTTTCGCGTAAACACGTAAACCTGGTTTGGAAATACGTTTAATTCCTGTAATAACTTTTTCGTTATTGGAACCATATTTCAAAGTTACTTTTAAAGTGTTTTCTTCTTTTTCAACGTTCTTTACGAAACCTTCTTGTAAAAGGATTTCAAGAACTGCTGCTTTCATTCTAGATGCAGGAATGTTTACCGTTTCGTGAAGTGCAGCATTTGCATTACGGATGCGCGTAAGCATATCCGCGATAGGATCGGTCATTACCATAATCTAAAAACCTCCTCTCGTCTAATATTACCAGCTGGCTTTTTTAACACCAGGAATTTGTCCTTTGTACGCCAATTCACGGAACGCAATACGGCTGATACCGAATTTACGCATATAGCCGTGAGGACGACCAGTTAAGTTGCAACGATTGTGCAAACGTGTTGGGGATGCATTAGCTGGTAATTTGGACAAGCCTTCATAATCACCTGCTGCTTTAAGCGCCGCACGTTTAGCTGCATATTTTTCAACGATTTTAGCGCGTTTCTTTTCGCGTTCAATCATAGATTTTTTAGCCATCTATATGTTCCTCCTATTATTTTTCAAAAGGCATACCGAATTGAGTCAACAATTCACGAGCTTCTTCATCTGTTTTAGCACTTGTTACTACGATGATATCCATACCAGTAACGCGTTCTACCTGATCATATTCGATTTCAGGGAAGATGAGCTGTTCTTTAAGACCCAAAGCGTAGTTACCACGGCCATCAAATGCAGTTGCGCTGATACCGCGGAAGTCACGTACACGAGGTAATGCCGCATTGATCAATTTATCAAGGAATTCATACATGCGTTCGCCACGAAGAGTAACTTTTGTACCCAACGCCATGCCTTCACGAACTTTAAAGTTCGCAATAGATTTTTTAGCTTTTGTGATTACAGGTTTTTGACCAGCAATAATTGTTAAGTCATTAACTGCAGCTTCTAAAGCTTTTGCATTGCCTACAGCATCGCCAACGCCGATGTTGATAACGATTTTTTCCAATTTAGGAATTTCCATTACGTTGCCGTATTGGAATTTTTCTTGCATACTCTTTTTAATTTCAGAGTTGTATTGTTCAAATAAACGAGACATTTATGTAGCTCCTCCTTTCCTGATTATTTAAGTACTGTACCGGATTTAACAGTTGCACGAACGAATTTACCGTCTTTACCTTCAACTTTTTTGATACGAGTAGCTGTTTTGGTTTCTGGGTCAACAACCATTACGTTAGAAACATGGATACCAGCTTCTTTAGTAACGATGCCGCCTTGTGGGTTAGCTTGAGAAGGTTTTGTGTGACGTTTTACAGTGTTTACGCCTTCAACAAATACGCGTTCTTTTTTAGGTTCAGTAGCAATTACTGTACCTTGCTTACCTTTATCTTTACCGGAGATAACAACAACTGTATCGCCTTTTTTGATTTGTAATTTAGCCATATGCTGCGTTCCTCCTTCTTATAATACTTCTGGAGCTAAGGAAACGATTTTCATGAAGTCTTTTTCACGAAGTTCTCTAGCTACAGGTCCGAAGATACGAGTACCACGAGGGGTTTTATCTTCTTTAATAACTACTGCTGCGTTTTCATCAAAACGGATATAGGAACCGTCTTGACGGCGGATACCTTTTTTAGAACGAACAATAACAGCTTTGACTACGTCGCCTTTCTTGACAACGCCACCGGGTGATGCATCTTTTACAGAAGCAACGATTACGTCACCGATATTGCCGAATTTGCGATAAGAACCGCCCATGACTTGGATGCACATAATACGTTTTGCACCAGTGTTGTCGGCAACATTCAAAATTGTTTGTTGCTGGATCATCGTCTATTCCTCCTTACATCACTCTTATTTTTGTCTTTCAAGAATTTCAACAACTCTCCAACATTTATCTTTAGAAAGTGGACGAGTTTCTACAATTTTAACTGTATCACCAATGCGGCACTCATTATTTTCATCATGAGCTTTAAAGCGTTTATTGCTAACCATTGGCTTATTATATAATGCGTGAGGTACTTTACGTTCTACAGCAACAACAACAGTTTTTTCCATTTTGTTGCTAACAACTTTACCTACGCGGACTTTACGTACGTTTCTTTCTTCTGCCACGATTTTAAGCCTCCTTTTCAAACTTTAACAAATCTGTCATTATGCGTTTTCAGATTTAAGTTCAACTTCACGTTGTACAGTTTTAATACGAGCGATTGTCTTCTTAACTTCACGAATGCGCATAGGATTCTCTAATTGACCTGTTGCAAGCTGAAAACGGAGGTTAAATAACTCTTCCTTAAGACCGGAAACTTTTTGTTCCATTTCGGCAGCGCTCATATTGCGAATGTCATTAACCTTCATTTACGTCACCACCCAATTCTTTACCCTTAACAACAAATTTGCATTTGATTGGAAGTTTATGGCTTGCAAGACGCATAGCTTCACGAGCTACAGCTTCTGGCACACCGTCCATTTCAAACATTACACGACCTGGTTTAACTACTGCTACCCAGTATTCAGGAGAACCTTTACCGGAACCCATACGAGTACCAGCTGGTTTAGCTGTGATTGGTTTGTCAGGGAAAATTTTAATCCATACTTGACCGCCACGTTTGATATAACGAGTCATAGCAATACGAGCAGCTTCGATTTGACGGTTTGTGATCCAAGATGGTTCGCATGCTACCAAGCCGAACTCACCATGAGACACTGTATTACCGCGCATAGCACGACCTTTCATACGGCCGCGGAATTGCTTACGATGTTTTACACGCTTTGGAATAAGCATTACTTGCCACCTTCTTCCTTCTTAGCAGGTTGTTTTGCTTCTGGCAAAACTTCACCTTTGTAAATCCATACTTTAATGCCGATACAACCATAAGTTGTATGAGCTTCAGCAGTACCGTAGTCGATATTTGCACGAAGTGTATGCAATGGAATGGAACCTTCACGGTAGGATTCGCTACGAGCGATTTCAGCGCCACCAAGACGACCGCTAACCATGATTTTGATACCTTTTGCACCTAAGCGCATTGTACGACCAACAGCTTGTTTCATTGCACGGCGGAAACCGATACGACGTTCCAATTGGCCAGCAATATTTTCTGCAACAAGAACTGCATCCATGTCTGCTTGTTTAATTTCTGCAATGTTTACGTCAACTTGTTTATCAGTGAAACGAGTCATTGCTTTTTTGATATCTTCGATACCAGCACCACCACGACCGATAACCATACCTGGTTTTGCAGTGTGGATAGTCAATTTAATACGTTTATTTGTACGCTCGATTTCAATGCGGGAAATACCAGCAATGAAAAGGGTTTCTTTCAAGAAGTTACGAATTTTTACGTCTTCATGAAGATTAGCAGCGAAATCTTTTTCTGCATACCACTTTGCGTCCCAATCTTTTACGATACCGACACGCAAACCGTGTGGATTAACTTTTTGACCCACTCTGTTTCCCTCCTTCTTAAGCTCTT
Source organism: Veillonella sp. ICM51a (assembly GCF_000524355.1). Lineage (NCBI taxonomy): Bacteria > Bacillati > Bacillota > Negativicutes > Veillonellales > Veillonellaceae > Veillonella > Veillonella sp. ICM51a. The sequence goes on along the minus strand of NZ_JAPX01000009.1, from coordinate 4,773 downwards.
TCTTTAACTACTACTGTTACGTGGCTAGTGCGTTTCAAAATTTTGAAAGCTTGTCCACGGGAACGAGGATGAATACGTTTCAATGTAGGACCTTGATCAACGAAGATCTCGGATACATATAAGTTATCCACATTCATATCAAAATTGTGTTCTGCATTTGCGATTGCGGAACGCATAACTTTTTCGACTACATCAGCGCCAACTTTCGGAGTGAACTTCAAGATGGCAAATGCCTCGCCGATGTTTTTACCGCGCACTAAATCAGCAACGATACGGATTTTACGAGGCGCGATTCGGATATGTCTAGCGATTGCTTTTGCTTCCATTAATTATTCCTCCTATTTTTTGCCTGTAGATTTTTCGTCCTTACCGTGACCTTTGAAAGTACGTGTAGGAGCGAATTCACCTAATTTATGACCTACCATATCTTCTGTAATAAATACAGGTACATGTTTGCGACCATCATGCACAGCAATTGTGTGGCCTACAAAACTAGGGATAATAGTAGAGGCACGGGACCAGGTTTTTACAACTTTCTTTTCGTTAGTTTCGTTTAAAGCATCAACTTTCTTAAGCAAATGATCTGCTACGAAAGGGCCTTTTTTAATAGATCTGGACACTATTTTATCTCCTTTCCTTTATCCTATTTTGTACGACGTTTAATGATTAAGCTGTTAGAAGCTTTTTTCTTGTCGCGAGTTTTAACACCATGTGCTGGTTTGCCCCAAGGTGTAACAGGATGTTTACGACCAACAGGAGATTTACCTTCACCACCACCATGTGGATGGTCACAAGGGTTCATTACAACACCACGGTTACCAGGACGAACGCCCATCCAACGATGACGACCAGCTTTACCAATTACTAGGTTGCTGTGTTCAGCGTTGCCTACAACACCTACAGTTGCACGGCATTCTTGACGTACGCGGCGCATTTCGCCAGATGGTAAACGAAGAATAGCATAGCCATTATCTTTACCCATCAATTGAGCGGATGTACCAGCGGAACGAACGATTTGACCGCCTTTACCGATTTTTAATTCGATGTTGTGGATTTGAGTACCGTCTGGGATATTAGCCAATGGTAAGCAGTTACCAGGTTTAATATCAGATTCAGGACCGGAGAATACAACGTCACCAACTTTTAAGCCGTTAGGAGCTAAAATATAACGTTTTTCACCATCAGCGTAGTTAAGCAAAGCGATACGAGAAGAACGGTTAGGATCATACTCGATTGTTGCTACTTTAGCTGGGATATTATCTTTAGTACGTTTGAAGTCAATGATACGGTATTGACGTTTATGACCGCCACCTTGGTGACGAACTGTCATTTTACCAGTATTATTACGACCACCTTTTTGGGAAATCTTAGCTAACAAAGATTTTTCTGGTTTGCTTGCTGTGATTTCGTCGAAGGCGGATACTGTCATAAACCGGCGACCAGCGGAGTACGGTTTAAATGATTTAATTGCCATTAGTGGGCCTCCTTACAACTAGACTCTTAGACACCTTCAAATAATGTAATGGATTCGCCAGCTTTTAAAGTTACGATAGCTTTTTTGTAATCGCTACGTTTACCTTGTGTACGACCCATGCGTTTAGTTTTGCCTAATACGCGAATAGTAGCTACTTTTTCTACTTTTACATTGAAGATTTTTTCAACAGCTTGACGGATTTGCACTTTATTTGCAGTCAAAGGCACGCGGAACGTGTATTTGTTTTCTTCCATAAGCTTTGTGGATTTTTCGGTAATAACCGGACGGATTAGTACATCATGTAATTGCATTATCCAAGTACCTCCTCAATTTTTGCGACAGCGCCTTTAGTAATGAAGAGCTTATCGTAATGAAGAAGATCGAAAATGTTCATACCTTCGCAAGCCAATGCTTTAACACCTTGGATGTTGCGAGCGGAACGTTCAACATTTACATCACCTTCAGTGATGAACAATACTTTTGCATCGCCAACATTGAAGCTATTGATAATATTCAATACTTCTTTTGTTTTAGGAGCTGCTAATGTGATTTCTTCCAAAACGTATAATTCGCTATTATTTACCTTATCGCTAAGAGCAGATTTAACTGCTAAACGTCTAGCCTTACGAGGCATAGCTTTGTAATAGCTGCGAGGTTGTGGACCAAATGTAGTACCGCCACCAATCCAGATTGGGGAACGGCTGGAACCGGAACGTGCACGACCAGTACCTTTTTGTTTCCAAGGTTTACGGCCACCGCCACGAACCATACCTCTAGTTTTTGTTGCATGTGTGCCGAGACGTTCGTTAGACAATTGACGAACTACGGCTTGATGCATAACGGCTTCGTTTACTTCAACGCCGAATACTGCATCGTTTAACTGTATTTCACCGACTTTAACGCCGGATTGATTATATGTTGCTACTGTAGGCATTACATAATCCTCCTTTCGACAAATGATTATTTAACAGGTTTAACCGTGTTGCGAACCATAACCAAGCTACCTTTAGCGCCTGGGATACCACCTTTAACCAATAAAAGGTTACGTTCAGCATCAACTTTCACAACGGATAAGCGTTGTACGGTAACTCTGTAACCACCCATTTGTCCAGGGAGTTTTTTACCTTTGTATACCTTACCGCCGCCACCGGAGATCATAGGACCGATGGAACCAGGTTCACGGTGAGATTTGGAGCCATGAGTTTCAGGACCACGAGAGAAATTATGGCGTTTAATTGTGCCAGCAAAACCCTTACCTTTACCTGTACCTACTACGTCCACCAATTCACCTTCTGCGAAGATATCAGCTGCCAGAGTTTGGCCTACTGTGTAGTCAGCTGCACTGTCAACGCGAACTTCGCGAAGATATTTAACTGGAGCTACGCCAGCTTTGTCGAACTGACCTTTTACAGGTTTTGTTAAATGTTTTTCTTTAATGGAACCGTAACCAATTTGTACTGCTTCATAACCGTCTGTTTCAACAGTCTTAACGCGCACTACAACGCTTGGGGTAGTTTCCACTACTGTTACAGGAACTAATTGGCCTTCAGCTGTGAAGACTTGTGTCATTCCTAATTTTTTACCCAAAATAGCTTTAGACATTATCGCACCTCCTTATAGTTTTATTTCAATAGATACACCAGCTGGTAAATCTAAACGAGTGATAGCATCTACTGTTTTCGAATTTGGTTCAAGAATATCGATCAAGCGTTTATGTGTACGCATTTCGAATTGTTCACGGGAATCTTTGTTAACGTGTACGGAACGAAGAATCGTGAAGATATTCTTTTCTGTTGGCAATGGAATCGGACCAGATACCATAGCGCCATTTCTTTTTGCAGTGTCTACGATCTTAGCAGCGCTTTGATCGAGAGCTTTGTGGTCGTATGCCTTAAGGCGAATACGGATTTTTTGCTGTTTAGCCATTATTAATAATTCCTCCTGTCGTCCATTTCGTGAATGAACTGCTCCATAGAAATTCTCCTCCGCAGAGGCAACCTTCTACTTCATAGTTTGAAAACACAACACGAGAGCGGCAGAACATGCCGCTCTTACATGTCGTGGATATTGTGCCCAACGCATCACTACGATGAGCATAAAAGGTTAAATTAACCTTCGATTTCAGTTACAACGCCAGCGCCTACTGTATGGCCACCTTCGCGAATCGCGAAACGAAGACCTTCTTCGATAGCGATTGGAGTAATCAATTCGATATTCATTGTTACGTTATCGCCAGGCATACACATTTCTACACCTTCAGGAAGGTTTACAACACCTGTTACGTCTGTTGTACGGAAGTAGAATTGTGGACGGTAGTTGGAGAAGAATGGAGTATGACGGCCACCTTCTTCTTTAGTCAAAACGTATACTTCTGCTTTGAATTTTGTATGTGGGTTGATGGAACCTGGTTTAGCCAATACTTGACCACGTTCGATGTCTTTACGGTCAACACCACGAAGCAATGCACCAACGTTGTCGCCTGCTACTGCAGAGTCCAAAGTTTTGCGGAACATTTCAAGACCAGTTACAACGTATTGTTCAGCTTTTTCTTTCAAGCCTACAACTTCTACTGTGTCGCCTACATTTACTTGACCACGTTCAACACGGCCAGTTGCTACTGTACCACGACCAGTGATTGTGAATACGTCTTCCACAGGCATCAAGAAAGGTTTGTCAGTATCACGAACTGGAGTTGGGATGTAGGAATCTACAGCTGCCATCAATTCGTCGATTTTAGCTACATATTGAGCGTCGCCTTCCAAAGCTTTCAAAGCGGAACCTACAATGATAGGTACTTCGTCGCCAGGGAATTCGTAGGAGGAAAGAAGTTCACGAACTTCCATTTCTACTAATTCGATCAATTCTTCGTCGTCAACCATGTCAGCTTTGTTCAAGAATACTACGATTGCAGGAACACCAACTTGGCGAGCCAACAAGATGTGTTCGCGAGTTTGAGGCATAGGGCCGTCAGCTGCGGAACATACCAAGATAGCGCCGTCCATTTGAGCCGCACCAGTGATCATGTTTTTAACATAGTCAGCATGGCCTGGGCAGTCAACGTGTGCATAGTGACGGTTTTCAGTTTCGTATTCAACGTGTGCAGTGTTGATTGTGATACCACGTTCACGTTCTTCTGGAGCTTTATCGATCATGCTGTAATCTTGGAAATCAGCTTGGCCTTTTTCAGCCAATACTTTAGTGATTGCAGCAGTCAAAGTAGTTTTACCATGGTCAACGTGACCGATAGTACCAATGTTAACATGCGGTTTCGTACGTTCAAATTTTTCTTTTGCCATTTT
>NZ_JAPX01000008.1:0-3182 GCF_000524355.1 Veillonella sp. ICM51a | reverse complement strand
TACGAAACCATATGCAACAGAAGGAATAACTGTACATTGTACATCGTCAAAATTGTACATTCTTATATTGACATTTACAGTATATTATTACTGACTTTTACAAATGGAATCCATACTATTAGCTATGCGGTAATCGTAATAATTAATGAATAGTTATATAGGTAAAGTTATTCAGAAATGTATTAGTGGAGTTAGGAGAGATTATGAACGCTGGACGTATCTTATGTAGTATTTTACTTGGTATGTATGCAATATATATTATACGGAATAATACAATAACTATTGCAGGCGCAAATACTAAGAGAAGTCTTCTTCTTACGATGATACAATTAGGTCAATTATTGATGATTGAATTAATGGTTATTTTTGGGGGGAGGATTTTACATGGTTTTTCTATTTTTTCGTTAATACTTGCAGTCCTTCTTTGGGGAGAAATGTTTGCATTAAAGCAAAATCTCAATGAATAATTTATGTGCAAGAAAGGGAAAAGCTATGGCATTAGTATTATAGGAAAAGGTCGAATTGCTGTGTCTGTAGGGCAGAGCATTTTACTAATCTTATTAGCGATTTTTGGTCGGTAAAATTTCTTCCGTATAGGGGGATTAATTTATCTTTTGGCCGTTATAGGGATTTATAAAAAGATGATACATTACCATATACAGAGTACTTTAGTTTAAGGTATTTTTTAGTTTAATCTGGTTGTGATTGAGATATTTCGACAAAAAAAAACGAGGCTATTGTTAAGTTTTATTATTTAGCTTGGTAGAGAGTTTATATGAAAAAAGCTTATATTTTTATAGTGATAGCTATTGTAAGTCTTGGTATAGCTATATATCATCATTATCATCAAGTGGCCCATAATAATATAGTTGTTTCCACACAGTCTCATGAATTAGTAGACACCTCAATTGATGAATCGATTTCTAATCGAATTTTAGCAGTATATCCAACTGAATCTTACTATTACTATTTAGGCTACGATGGAATTGGTCGCTATGATATTAAAAATCATATTTTAGATGTATTAGAGTTCGAGGTTTATGGTGATGAGAGTGGTCCTTTTAAAACTTATCATCCTAAATCTAAGATAGTTGTTAATAGGAAGAATAAACTATCTGATTTTTCAAAAGAAGATTTAGATAATTTTGAAAAAATGTTAATGAATTCTGAGCGTGGTGCACAATACTTTAATAAACGATGGTACCGTTCTGGTTATGAAGCCACTTTTTTGGATTTAGATAATCATCTTATTATTACGAATGATGTGCGAGGTGTAAAAGATACACCTACTAAAATTTTAATATTTAATGTGAGTGGCTTTATTATCATTGATAAAGAAACCAATGATATGCAAGTTTATTTTGATGAAAGTATTGCGGGTAAAAAAGCTAGAGATTCAGCTGTTTCAATCTTAAAACATGTTTATGGAGAACATCTGATAATTCTAAATAGTATAGATCAAATTGAAGAGAATGAGAGAAATATTTTGTTGCAACTAAGAGATCAATACATTAGTAAAAAATAATTTGCGTGAGCGTAGTTAGTGATAAGGTTAAATTTAGATCAAGTGATAATTATAAAGGTATTTTGTGGATGTTTAACCCCATTGGTGTAGAATGGCAACAAAGTGGTGCTATTGCAACAACTAATGCATATGTAGAATTCCAAATGGAAGTAGAGGTTAATAAGTAGATGTGGAAAAAGAGATTACTGATAATTAGTATATTAGGAAATATTCTTTCTCTGTTTTTAATTGGTATCTATTTTTTAGTGAATTCCTGGTTTTTTCATGCTGAATTAGGAAGTATAGTTGGTATAAAGCCTGATTATCTGATTCAGTTAAATAATGAAGGCGTTTTGTATGACTATAGACAAATGATAAGTATTGCCTCTGGTATAAGGTCATACAAATTGATAAACTCCTTAGAATCAGATAATTATTATATATACAAATCAATTTATAATCATCAGATTTTTATTGGTCAAGTTGATCAAATTCATCAAAAATATATTATTTATGATGGGTATTTAGATCACTATATATTTGTGAACCTTGAATTTGATATTGATAAAAAACAATATGAGGATTTTATTGGAAGAATAAAGGTAATAGATGGTTATGAAAATGTTCCTATAAGATATCGTAAGTTAATTGAAAATGGCAACTGGGAACATCTTTAATTCATTTTTAACTGGCATAGGTAAATTGAATTAGGTCTAGAATTATGTTTAAGAAATTTAGTAGCTAAGGGCAATTCTGCGCTTGCGTGAGAGAATAAGCCTATGCTTATGAAAAAAGCAAAAAAAGATTTTCGTTTTGTAATAACTATATTGGTTATATTTTAACTGAAATTATTTTTAATGCTATAAAGAAGATATTAAGACTAGACTTAGGTTGGTGAGTATGACTAGAAGTTATTTTAAATTGAATAGGATTCCATTTGTAGTTAAACTTTATATTGGATTTGTCTTATTGGTATTCCTATTAATGGGTATTACGTATTTACATGCGTATATTAAAAGGCCAGAGCAAATGCAAAGTCTTCAATTGTATGAGCAAAAATTAGAAACCATATCCTCAAAAAAAGTAAATGAAGAGTATTATGTATCTGGCAGAGCATCTCAAAATAATAATCTTGAAATTACATATGACTTTGTTACAATTGACGATGTTAAAGAGATACTATCAAAACAAAATATAGGTTGGAACGAGATAAGCAAAAATCGTATAGTTGGACACGATTATGATACTAATGTTTATATCGAACTATTTAAAGAACGAGGTTCTAATAAAGTGATTGTAATATTACAAAAAAGAAACTAGAATTTTCTTACGATAACAAATGATTTGTAGTACTTATTGATGTTTATACTAGTCATATGTATTTAGTATTGGGAAATTTTTATATTAGATATAGTTTCTGTGTATGCTAAGAAAATATCGTTAATGAAAAGGGCCGCAATTCAATTATTGGTGCCCGTTCGAGTTATTCATTATAATTTTGTTTCTATAGCATTAGAAGACATTTTTTAGTCTGTAGTTGATTGCGATGAGTGGACACAGGGTAGTACTCTTGTTAGCGACAGTACTATACGTATTACAGCTCGTGATACTGAGCAAAGTGGTATTCATGTAACTGGTGAAACGGTACAAGCTAAAAACCTAGTATTAGATAGTGCTA
>NZ_JAPX01000007.1:0-4405 GCF_000524355.1 Veillonella sp. ICM51a | reverse complement strand
AAAGAATGGCACCAACCATAACTATGATTGGTGCCAAAGAAGACTCGTAGGGTGAATACCCCAACATTTGACAGAGAGCCTTTTTTGTATTCACTCATGTATACAATATTTTTCATGAATACTCATTGTATAAATGCTTAACTTTAGGTATGATATTGATGTAATAGTTCTTTTTAGTTAGGATGGTGTATGCGATGACAAGTGTAGCAGCGAAACACGCAAGAGGAAAAAAATTAAAAGATGTAATCTTTGTAACTGCAGGACAGGCGGCGGAAGATACAAAATTAAATGGTCGTGAAAATGTAGTAAATGGTACTTTGGGTGCTATTTATGATGAAGAAGGTAATTTAGTATTCTTAAAAACTGTAAAAGAAGAATATTTAAATTTATCTGACACCGAACATATTGGATATGCCCCTATTGCAGGGATTCCACAATATTTGGAATGTGCTGAAAAAGAATGCTTTGGTGATTCTCGTCCTGACGGCTTTATTCGTAGCATCGCAACCACTGGTGGTACAGGCGGTATTCATCATTTGGTACATAACTATACTGAACCTGGTGATGAAGTATTAACTGCAGATTGGTACTGGGGTGCATATCGTATTATTTGTAGTGATAATGGACGTACACTTGTTACATACTCTTTATTTGATGAACATAATAACTTTAATCATGATGCATTCCAACATCGTGTTAAGGAATTAGCTGCTAAACAAACAAATGTTGTTATCTTATTTAATACACCAGGTAATAATCCTACAGGATATTCTGTAGAGGATAAGGACTGGGATTCTATTCTTAGTTTCTTGAAAGAATTAGTTGCTATTGGTCGCAATAACGTCATCATTGGTATCGATGTGGCTTATTTGGATTATTCTGGTGAAAAAGAAGAAGTCCGCGCATTCTTTAAAAAGATGGGGCACTTACCAAAGGAAATCCTAGTTTGTGTATGTTATAGCTTATCTAAGGGCTTTACAATGTATGGTCAACGTGTTGGCGCTATGATTGGTATTTCTTCTGATGAAGAAATCGCCGATGAATTCTTAGAAGTGAATAAATCGACTAGTCGTGCAACCTGGTCTAATATTTGTCGTCCAGCAATGCGCGCTATGGCGAATATCGTTTCTGACCCTGATAAATTTAAGGCTTATGAGGACGAACGTAATTGTTATTATCAATTGATTCGCGATCGTGCAGATATCTTTAAACAAGAGGCAGCACAAGTGGGCTTACCTATGTTGCCATATCGAGGTGGTTTCTTTATTACTATACCAACTGATTCTGGTACCGCTATTTGTGAAGAACTAAAAAAAGAACATATTTATTGCATTGCGTTAGGCAATGGTATTCGTATCGCTGCATGTGGTATTCCTAAATTCCAAATGAAGGGATTAGCTGGAAAAATCTATGATGCAATGAAACGATTAGGCAAATTATAAAGAAATGAATTTAAAAAGGCACTTCAATTTGAAGTGCCTTTTAGTGTTAGTGAATGTCCTTACGTTCTTTAATTTCTTTATCTGCCTCTAACGCTAAGTTTTCAAGCGCTTTTTTAGGTGCTGTTCGTTCACCTGTTTTAGGATCAACAAATCCAACGCGATCTAAGGTATCTGTGATTTGTCCTTTAATAAAGCCTAAATAGATGTTATATAGCTCTTTCTTTTCGGCTAATTCTTCAGGTGTTAGTTCTTGACCTGATTTTTTCTTAGCTGCTAGTTCATTTATACGTTTTAATGTATCGTTAATATTGGTCATAATTGCCTCCTGTATTCTATATTAGAATAACATAATTTATTATAACATAGAACTTAATGAATACGTATGGTAAGATATAAATTGTACGAGTTCGTACTTTCACAGGTGAGAAAGGAGTTTATCGTGCGTGTTACGAAAGCAATTAAGGCAGAACAATTAGCATTATTAGAAGAGCATTATTTTGATGCTAAACCTGCTCTTAAATACACAAATGAATTTGAATTATTAGTCGCTGTTGTGTTATCTGCACAGTGCACAGATGAGAGGGTTAACATTGTTACAAAACGATTGTTCCCTGCATTAAATCATCCGGCTAAGATGCTAGAGGTTGGTGTTACAAAACTAGAAGCTCTTATCAAGGATTGTGGTTTGTATAAATCAAAGGCGAAGAATTTGATTGCCACTTGTCATATATTGGTAGAACAATATCATGGAGAAGTGCCACGTGAATTTGATCAGCTCGTTGAATTACCCGGTGTAGGTCGAAAAACGGCAAACGTTGTGGTATCCGTATTATTCGGAACACCAGCTATTGCGGTGGATACACATGTATTCCGTGTAGCAAACCGATTGAAATTAGGTATTGCAAAGACGCCAGAAGAAATGGAACAAAAATTGCAAAAGGCTATACCAAAAGAGAAGTGGTCTGCAGCTCATCATTGGCTGATTTATCATGGACGACGTGTTTGTAAAGCTCGTAAGCCTCTATGTGAAACTTGTTTTTTACATCATCTTTGTCCGTCAGCAGGAAAGGTTTAATATGAAAAAGAATAATGAAGAACTAATTGCCCTTTGTGCTCAATATGGCATAGAAGGTATTGATATCGTCAACGAATTAATGCGTTTTAAAGTATTAGATCAATTGCTTTCTAGCAATGCGAATTCTCGTGAATGGGGTGTTACACCAGAGGACTTATATGGATTAGCTGAGAAATCTACGGTGGAATCCTTTGGACCTATTCCATATGATGTAAATACCTTTCGTGCATTGTACGGCCCTTCATTTACGGTAGAACTCTTTGATTTTATTAGTGATACTGGAATTCTAGATGGTCTTGATGTAGGAACTATATGGGAAACGCCTGTTCGTGAAAGTATAGAAAGTCATAGTAAAACTGGAGAGCTCGTCTTATATGCGTATGTAGAAGAATACGCTGGCATGATAGAAGAAATTTTACAATCTTATGAGGATAAAAAGGTTGTCCTCTATACAGCATCTCCCGTATGTTATAGCATTATCTCTCGATTGTATCCAATGGCTCAGATTATTAATCAATGGCCTCATCGTAGCTATTTTGACCATATCTTTACAGGTACGGTTGGTATGTTCCAATCCTCTGAAGATATTGTAGAAGAGGTAGCTAATGGTTTGCATAATTTAGTTCCAGAAGGGACGGCTCAATTGTTCTTACCAGCAACGATGGCACAAAATCAATTGGGATTGAATAATATGGCATTACAATTCTTTTTGAACCAAAAACGTGTAGAATCTATTCGTGAATGGACTCCCCTTGGGGCTTATGAAATCATTTATGGTAAATATGATGTTAAAAAGATGCGTGTAGGCCTTCGTGAACGAGTTGGTGATGACTGGAAAGCTATTAATTATATTCCATTGCCTCATGGCGTCTTTGCTCAATTACCGGTATTTACTGTATTAAACTACGGTTTGTCTTTACGTTCTATTTTATTGCCTGGCGGTCAAACTGATGTAGCTTTAGGTCAGGATGGCATTTATTGTATAGATAGTCGTGTTTCAGAACTAGGACGTGCGGCACTTCGTGAAAATGGAGCGTATTACTTAGCTTTTACCCGCTATAGTGACCATGTAGAGGTGTCTATGGGTACAGAAGCACCTAGTACGGGTGTATATTGGATGTTCCCTGATGTAGAATTGGCATATATGTGGTATACATATTTCTCTAGCACAATTGGGCAAACCTTAATGCAAGAGATTTCTATGCTCGTTCAAACAGAAGAATCCTTCGGCTATATGCTTAGCAGCGTACGTCGCCGTGTACTCGATGTAAATGATGAATCGCTACTAGTTAATGCGGCCAAAAATATTGATGAAGCGTATAAAGAGACTATCAAATCTGCACGAGCATCATGGCAAGAAAATATGAATTCTTTGGGTGCTGACGTAATGCCTCCGACGACATCCATCGATATTGAAGACTACAGTGACTATAAAAAATAATTGTCAATATAGGTAATTTGGTTTACAATATATCGTATCGATTTAGAACTACATAATTTGACACATAGTGTACACTGTAATTAGGTGAGGAGGGAGGTAACAATGGCTGTTATTAATTTCGAAATTTTCAAAGTTATCGGCACATTATCAGAAGATAAAGATGGCTGGAAAAAACAACTTACATGCACAAGCTGGGGGAAATATAATCCTAAATTTGATCTTCGTGCTTGGGATAGCGAATATACAAGTATGAAAAAAGGGATTACTCTTTCCTTGGAAGAATTGATTGCATTACGCGATCTTTTGAATGAAAGTGATTTAGAAACTATCTTAGCGGAAGCAATTGAAGAAAAACAGGCTTCTAAAGAGTAGTGTAAGAGTATAATACATTTGTGACAAGTGAATAAAAAATGAGAAGGAACTCTGTTATAATGAAGTTGCTTAATC